>CAUVCH010000006.1:0-16877 GCA_963550265.1 uncultured Mitsuokella sp.
GACTGTCTTTCTCGGTTTATTAAGTGCGATGGCGCCCTTTGCCACCGATATGTATCTGCCCGCACTTCCGCAGCTTGAATCTGCTTTTCAAACGACGACATCTCTCGTCCAGATGACGCTGACAGCGACGATGCTCGGCATGGCGCTCGGACAATTCTTCATCGGTCCCTTGAGCGACCGCTTCGGCAGGCGAGTTCCGCTGCTCTTTGGCATGGCGGCATTTGCTCTCTCCAGCCTCGCCTGCGTCTTTGTGCAGGACATCTATCTCTTTCTCGTCATGCGCTTCATCCAAGGTTTCTCCGGTGCCAGCGGCATCGTCATCTCGCGCGCGATTGCCCGCGACCTCTGCAATGGAACCGATCTGACGAAGTTCTTTGCCATCCTCATGGCGGTCAACGGTCTCGCACCGATTCTCTCCCCGATCATCGGCGGACAGGTGCTGAGCCTTACGAGCTGGCGCGGTGTCTTTGTATTGCTCACAGTCATCGGGCTCCTCCTCTTCTCGCAGTCTGTGAAATTCAGGGAATCGCTCGCCATAGAACTTCGCGCAAAGGATATCGCAGGCGGTCTGAAATACTTTCCGCACCTCCTGACAAACCGCTATTTTGTCGGTCACTGTCTGATTCAGTTCTTCACTTTCGGTGGGTTCTTCGCCTATATCGCAGGCTCCTCCTTTGTCTTTCAAAATATCTACGGCATTTCTCCACAGGGTTACAGCTTCGTCTTCGGTACCATCGGTGCCGGCATGATGGCACTCGGCATTCTTCCGGCAAGACTTGCAGGGCGTGTCAGGGACGAAACGATACTCTGCGTTTCACTCTGTCTGCAGCTGATCGCCGCCGTCATCCTCCTGATTGTTTTCCTTATCGCTGCCGACAGCATCTATCTCACCTACCTCCTTCTCCTCATTGCCATCCCACCGCTGTCGCTCATCCTCACGACGAGCTTTTCCCTTGCACTTTCTCACCAAGGGAGAAACGCAGGCAGCGCGTCCGCCCTCCTCGGCTTCTTTCAGATGATTCTCGGCGGCATGATGACCCCGGTCGTAGGCATCGCCGGCAGTCATACAGCCATGCCTATGAGCATCATCATGGTCATCGCATTTGCACTGTCCCTTGGAAGCTTTTTCGCACTTATCAAAGGACGCTCTTGATTAAAATAGGAAACGCCCATGCAGGTGAATGACTTGCATGGGCGTTTTTGTACATCGCTCTTAAAGTTCTTTGACAATGTCGCCAAGCGGCTTTTTCTTCGTATGATTTGCCAGCGGCCTTGCATCCTCTGCAGCGTAGCCTAAAGGCATGAAAAGAACAGGGTATTCATCTTCTGGAAGATCGAATGCCTTTTTTGCCTCCGTCGGCGTAAAGCAATTGACCCAGCATGTACCAAGTCCCTGTTCAAGCGCTTCGAACATGACGTGCGTCGCAAGAATAGCTGCGTCCTCGTCACCGGAGTGCTGCGTCGGTTCTTTCGGATACGGATAGTATTCCTTCGTGCTGTAGGTAAAGAGAAGTGCAATAGGTGCGCCGTAAATACAGGGCGTGAGCTCATTCGCCTTCTTCAGTGCTTCCGGCGACTTTATCACATAGATGCGGGCGGCCTGTGCATTTCTAGCAGTCGGCGCGATACCTGCGACTTCAAAAATCTTTTGGAGTTTTTCAGGCTCGACCGGCGTATTCTTAAATTTTTTGACGCTGTAACGCTTTTTTGCCATTTCTTCAAAATTCATGAATACATCCCCCTTTGATTACGGTTTTCCCATGTACACGTATTGACAGCAAAAGAGAGCTTCTCTTTGAAGCTCCCTAAAGTATCTTGCTAAAGAATTAGCAGGTATGGCATTCTTCGAAAATGCCCTTTTTCTTCAGCGTGTCGACAACCGTTGCGCCGATGTGTGCAACCGTGTCAGCGACCTCGATGCCAACGGCATTGAGCGCCTTGATCTTATCTGCAGCCGTGCCCTTGCCACCAGCGATGATGGCACCAGCATGCCCCATACGTTTGCCCGGAGGCGCCTGACGGCCGGAGATAAAGGCCGTAACCGGCTTATCCGGCATGTTCTCTTTGATCCATGCTGCCGCATCTTCCTCTGCGCTGCCGCCGATCTCGCCGATCATCAGAATAGCCTTCGTGTCTGGATCATCCTTAAAGAGCTTCAGCGCATCGATGAAGTCCGTTCCCTTGACTGGGTCGCCGCCGATGCCGATAGCCGTCGTAACACCGATGCCGGCATTCTTGAGCTGATAAGCGGCTTCGTAGGTAAGGGTGCCGGAGCGGGAAATGAGACCGACATGACCCTTTTCCTGAATCATGCCCGGAATGATGCCCATCATAGCTTCGCCGCTCGTCATGATGCCCGGGCAGTTCGGTCCAACCATGCGGGTCTTCTTGCCTTCGAGGTAACGGCGAACTTTGACCATATCGAGAACCGGGATATGCTCGGTGATGCAGACAACGAGATCGAGCTCTGCATTGATAGCCTCAAGGACAGAGTCCGCAGCAAATTTAGCCGGAACATAGATGACAGAAGCGTTTGCACCCGTAGCCTTGACAGCGTCCTCGACCGTGTTGAAAACAGGAACGCCTTCAACTGTCTGACCTGCCTTGCCCGGCGTTACGCCAGCGACAACATTCGTACCATAGGCTATCATCTGCTTTGTATGGAACGTAGCAGCTTTGCCCGTGATACCCTGGACAACAACTTTAGTATCTTTATTAATCAGTACGCTCATTTTTCGCAGTCCTCCCAATTACGCCTTTTCTGCTTCTTTGACAAGCTTAACGATCTGTTCAGCGCCGCCTTCCATGGACTCAGCCATGATGACATTTTCGATCGGCGTGTTCTTCAGGAGTTCACGACCCTTTTCAACATTCGTGCCTTCGAGGCGAACGACGACCGGAACCGGCATGGACTTGCCGCCGTCTTTGGAGACGAGCTTTGCCGCAGCAATGATGCCTTCTGCCACGAGGTCGCAGCGATTGATGCCGCCGAAGATGTTGACGAAAATACCTTTTGCCTGACCGCCTTCGAGCATAATCTGGAAAGCCTTCGCCGTCTCCTCGGGGCTTGCGCCGCCGCCGATATCGAGGAAGTTCGCCGGATCGCCGCCGAAGTACTTAAGGATATCGACCGTAGCCATAGCGAGACCTGCACCATTGACCATGCAGGCAACATCGCCGCCAAGGTTGACGTAGTTGAGACCTAGAGCAGCTGCTTCGAGTTCCTTCGGATCTTCTTCTGTCTGGTCACGGAGCTCAACGACGTCCGGATGACGGAAGAGTGCACTGTCATCGAAGTTGAGCTTTGCGTCGAGGCAGATGACATCGTCTTCTTCGGTGACGACGAGCGGGTTGATTTCGACCTGGCTGCAATCCTTGCCAATGAAAGCATCATAGAGCTTCATGAACGTAGCAGCGGCCTTGCGAACTGCCGGCTGCGGAATATCAATCGCATAGGCCATGCGCGTAGCCTGGAAGGATGCGAGACCGATGGCTGGATCGATCGTATCCGTGATGATCTTTTCCGGGGTCTTAGCCGCAACATCCTCAATCGACGTACCGCCTTCGGAGGAACCCATCATGACAACACGCCCCTGCGTACGGTCAACGACGAAGGAGAAGTAGTATTCCTTCTTGATGTTGGAACCGGCTTCGATGAGAAGACGGCCAACCTTCTTGCCTTCAGGACCCGTCTGCTTCGTAACGAGTGTCTGACCGAGAAGAGCCTCTGCATACTTCTTGACGTCAGCCGTGTTCTTTGCCAGCATGACACCGTGCATGCTTTCGTTGCCCTTGATCGTGCCCTTGCCGCGGCCGCCAGCATGGATCTGAGACTTGACGACAACGACCTTGCTGCCGAGTTCCTCAGCGTTCTTCACAGCCTCTTCGACCGTGAAAGCAGGTTTTCCCTGCGGGACGTTTACGCCGTACTCGCGCAGGATTGCCTTGCTCTGGTACTCATGGATATTCATGAATCTGCCCCCTTATGTAATGGATGAGATGCTTCATTTATGTAAAGATGTTTCTTCCACAACGGCGGTCAAGCCTCTTTGCACGAACGACCATCTCTTTTCTACGGTTGTAAATTATATCGTATTCTCCAACTTGCGTCAATTACTTCTCGTTTATTTCGGGGGAGATGGTAAAGTTTATTTTTTCACATTCTTTTCTGAACTTCTGATTCCCGCGCTTTAAAAGTGACGGCACTCCATATACAGCAAGGGATACATCCCATTTTCAGCAGTGTAGCGAAAGGAATTTACAAATGTTTTGTACAATATTGAATACTTTTAGACAAAAACCGCTCTGCGGCTGAACGTGCAGTCACAGAGCGGTTTTTTATTGCTGCTGCCTCAATACCAGCGCGTAAGCGGCAGATCGTTGTTATTGCCCTTCGTCATCAAGACCTGATGCAGGTCGATGTTGCCAACGTAGAAGGAGGCAGCGCAGCCGCAGAGATAGAGATCCCACATGCGGATGAATTCCGTGCCGCGCGCAGCTTCCACCTGCGGCTTTACCTTCTGGAAGTTGTTGTACCAATGCATAAGCGTCTTATAGTAGTGGCGGCGCAGGCTCTCGACGTCGATGACGCGGAATCTCTCATCGTAGGCGATGTGAATAATTTCGCGCAGCGACGGAAGGGTGCCGCCTGGGAAGATGTACTTGCGCGTCCACGCGCTCGTCTCGCGCTCGTCCTGCCCGCTGATATAATGAAGGAGAAACAGGCCGCCGTCTTTGAGCATATCACTCGCATCCTGCATATAGAGCGGCAGGTTTGGACGGCCAACATGCTCGATCATGCCGACGCTGACGATGCGGTCAAATGTCTTGCCGCTCTTTGCGACGTCGCGGTAATCGATGAGATCAATCGTTACAAGATCCTCAAGGCCAAGCTTTTCAATGCGCTTTTGCCCCTCTGCCCACTGCTCTTTTGAAAGTGTGCAGCCATAGCCCTTGACGCCGTACTTCTGCGCTGCCTCGATGAGGAGGAAGCCCCAGCCGCAGCCGATATCGAGAAGCGTCATGCCCTTCTTCAGATAGAGTTTTTCGAGAATGTAATCGACCTTTTGATGCTGTGCCGTCTCAAGGTCATCGTCTTCTTTCTTGAAGTATGCACAGGAATAACTCATCGTCTTATCAAGCCATAGCTTGAAAAAATCGTTGCCGAGGTCATAGTGCGAAGAGACCTGCTCCTTCTGTGCGCTCTTCCTTGTGCTCACGTTAAAGAGCTTTGACAGCGCACTGCGGTCAACACCATCCTTGCTGAAATGCGGAAGCAGAACACGGAGTGCTGTGAAGAGATCGCCCTCGATGTCCAGGTCGCCGCGCATATACGCCTCGCCGAGCGCAAGCTCTGCACTCGCCAAAAGCTCCTTTTTCGAGATATCGTTCTTCACGTTGACCGTGAAAAGCGGCTCGCCTTCGCCAATCGTATACGTCTTATCATGCAGCTTCACGCAGAAGCAAGCGTCATTGAAGCGCTCGAGATAATGAATGAGAAAACTGTCGAGTAAATGTGTGAATGGCATGATGATCTTCCCTTCGGTTTGAACCATTTCCGTACAGGTAAATTGAATATAAAAAACAGTTCGTATTATAGCAATGTCCGCATAAAAAAAGAATATGCGCGGTTATTTTTCTAAAAACGACCATAGAAATGCAGCGTATTCTTTCTCTTTCTTCCGTTTTTACCGTGATTTTCGAAGAAAGTACGATGATTTATAGGATTATTTAAAAAGCTCAAACAGCTGCTTTCCGATCAGAACTGTCGTAACCACTATGAAAAGCGGACGGACAAAAGAAACACCTTTCCAAAGTGCCACGCGTGCACCGCAGTAGGCGCCAAGGATCATCGAGAGTCCCATTGGGATCGCATAGCTGAAATTGACCTCACCGAAATACGAGAAGAGAATGGCCGCTGCAATGTTACTGCCGAAGTTCAGCGCGCGTGCATTTGCCGCGGCACCTAAAAAGTCGAAGCCAACGAGCAGAAAGGCAAAGAGCAGAAAGGAACCCGTCCCTGGTCCAAAAAAACCGTCGTAGAAACCAAAGAGGAAGGCGACGAGTGCCGAGAGAAAGAGCATCCGCGTGCTCATGCCGTGAAAGACCGTGTCTTTTCCCCAGTCCTTCTTAAGGATGCTGTAGATGAGGACAAAGATGAGGAGCGCGGTGACAAGCGGACGAAGAAATTCCGACGGCACCATGCGTACGGCAAGGACACCTGCCGAAGAGCCGAAAAGCGAGAGCGGAAAGAGGCGGCGGATCAGCCAGCCGTCTACCTTGCCGCTCTTGACAAAGGCCAAAAAGCTAGTGAACGCGCCCATCACGGCTGCTACCTTATTCGTCCCGAGCACGGTGACGGGCGGCAGTCCTGTCCAAAGCAGCGCAGGAACAGAAATCAAACCGCCGCCGCCGACAACAGCATCGATAAAGGCGGAGAGAAAACCAAAGACGATAAGGAATATCAAGGTTCCTGCATCAAATAATTCCATACACGGTTCCTTCTCTCATAGGCAAATGGTGAAAATTAGGCAAAATATCTGCTCATGTTGACAGACAAAAGAAATCAGAGCAGACCCAAGGCAGCCTCTGCAAAAAGGCACTCGGTCGTCTTTTCTCCGCCCGACAGCATCCCATGCTTTTTTGCAAGCACGCCGTTTTCATAGCGCGACAGACATGCGCCATCATAAGTGCACTGCGTCGTACCAATGACTTTGACGCCCTTTTCCCGCGCATAGTCGAGCGCATCCAAAAAGCTCGTGCCGTCGATAGGGATGGTGGGAACGCCGCCCGCACCAAAGCCTTCGACGATGACGACATCGTAGTGCGCATCGACAAGCGCGCGGAGAAGCCGCGGTGAAATCCCAGGCGTAAGCTTTAAAACGGCCACGCGGCAGCAAATTTCATCGTGCAGGACAAAGGCGCCCCTCTCTGCGGCGGGCGCCAGCCAATGCACCCGTCCACCGCGAAACTCACCAGCCGTTGGCTGATTGATGGAGTAAAATGCACAAAGGTTCTCCGTGTAGAGCTTTCGCGCCGATATCCCCGACAAAATCTTTCCGCCAAAGACGAGATAGACGCCTGCGCGCGTGCTCTCTGCCACGCGTACGGCAGCGCAAAGGTTCTGCACGGCATCCGTACCCGCTGCCGGAAGGGGAAGCTGCGATCCCGTGACGGCAACGGGTACAGCAATATTTTCCAGCATCTTCGAAAGCGCCGCCGCTGTATAGGCCATCGTATCCGTACCATGTGTCACGATAAATCCCGCATAGCGCTCCCTGCGCTCCGCGATCGCCCGCGCCACGTTCTGCCAATCGTATGGCGTCACATTTGTCGAGTCGAGCGCAAGAAGCTCCAGCACATCGAGGGAAACACCGTCCCCTAATGCTGCCAGCTCGACGATTTGCTCTCCCGTAAGCGCAGGGCAAAGACCATGCACTCCAGGTGCCGATGCAATTGTCCCTCCCGTTGCTATGAGACAAAGCTTCTTCAAAGCCGTCTCCTTTCCTACAGAAACGAATCGCCTGACTTACGTCAGGCGACTTTCTTATAAACTTACCCTTCCACGTCGATCTTTGTCGCACGCAGACGCGCCATGGCACGATGAAGTGCGAGTTCGGCGCGGTTGATATCAATCTTGCCCTCCGTCGGTGCCTGATGGAAGGAATCAATGCGTTCCTTCGCACGAGCATAGGCCTCTTTGGCGCGGTTGATATCGATGTCGATGGGCTGCTCCGCCGCCGTCGCCAGAACGGAAATTTTCTCCGGCGTGACTTCCATGAAGCCGCCGGCAACAGCGATGAGCTGCTCGTCACGGTCGGCACCGAACCGCACGCGCATAGCATGCGGTTCCAACCCCGTGACGAGCGGCGCATGATGCGGCAAAATACCGAGTTCGCCGCCCGTCGAACGGACGATGAGCATCGCGATATCTGCCGTATAGACCACCTTATCGGGGGAGACAATCTCTAGCTTAATCGTCGCCATCGATTATTCCTCCTCTTTGATCTTCTTTGCTTTCTCCACGGCCTCATCAATCGTGCCGACCATATAGAATGCGTTCTCCGGCAGGTCATCGTACTTGCCTTCGAGGATTTCCTTAAAGCCGCGAACCGTTTCCTTCAGCGGTACGTACTTGCCCGGCGAGCCCGTAAAGACTTCTGCCACAAAGAACGGCTGCGAGAGGAAGCGCTGAATCTTACGCGCACGGGAAACCGTGAGCTTATCCTCATCGGAAAGTTCTTCCATACCGAGGATGGCGATGATGTCCTGCAAATCCTTGTACTTTTGAAGGACAGCCTGCACGCCGCGCGCGACCTTGTAGTGTTCCTCACCGATGATATGCGGATCGAGGATACGACTCGTGGAATCGAGCGGATCGACAGCAGGATAAATGCCGAGCTCCGCAATCTGACGGGAAAGAACCGTCGTCGCATCCAGGTGGGTAAACGTACCCGCCGGTGCCGGGTCTGTGAGATCATCTGCCGGGACATAGACGGCCTGAACCGACGTAATTGAACCTTCCTTCGTCGACGTGATGCGCTCTTGGAGCGCACCGATATCTGTCGTCAATGTCGGCTGATAGCCAACAGCCGACGGCATGCGGCCGAGAAGTGCTGAGACCTCAGACCCCGCCTGAATGAAGCGGAAGATGTTATCGATGAAGAGAAGAACGTCCTGATGCTGAACATCGCGGAAATACTCCGCCATTGTAAGACCTGTCAGGGCGACGCGCATACGAGCGCCCGGCGGTTCATTCATCTGTCCGTAAACAAGAGCCGTCTTGTCGATAACGCCGGACTCCGTCATTTCGCCCCAAAGGTCATTGCCTTCGCGCGTACGTTCGCCGACGCCAGCAAAGACGGAATAACCGCCGTGCTCCGTCGCGATGTTATGAATGAGCTCCATGATGAGAACCGTCTTGCCGACACCAGCGCCGCCGAAGAGACCTGTCTTGCCGCCCTTCGAGTACGGTGCAATGAGATCAACAACCTTGATGCCCGTCTCCAGAATGCTTGTCGACGTCTCTTGATCCTCAAAGGTCGGTGCTGAGCGATGAATCGGCCAAAACTCTTTGTTGCCGACCGGTGCGGGGTTATGATCAACCGTCTGTCCCAGCACGTTGAATACGCGGCCGAGGCACTCCGTGCCAACCGGAACCTTGATCGGCGCGCCTGTATCGTCCGCATCCATGCCGCGCATGAGACCGTCGGTCGAGCTCATAGCGATGCAGCGCGTGACGCTGTCGCCAAGGTGCTGCATGACCTCGACCGTGAGATCGATGTCAATATCCCCCGCCTTGCCCTTGATGGTAACGGCGTTCAAAATTGCGGGAAGCTCGCCCGCAGGGAATTCAATATCTACGACAGGTCCGATGACCTGTACGACTTTGCCTTTTGCCAATGATAGACCTCCTTGCTGCCATGAAGCACTTCTTTCTTCGGCATGAGAAAGAGCGCTGCTCCATGGATTCTGGTGCAGCGATGCTGCCTCCCGTTATTTCAGACCTTCTGCACCTGCCACGATCTCATTGAGCTCCGTGGTGATGCCCGCCTGGCGAACCTTATTGTAATACAGGTTAAGCCCCGCGATGAGATCCTCGGCGTTGTCTGTCGCATTGCTCATAGCATTCATGCGGGAACTCAGCTCGCTCGCTGCCGACTGCAGGAGTGCTGCGTAGACCGTCGTGTAGAGGTACTGCGGGAGCATGGCTCCGAGGACTGTCTCTGCATCCGGTTCATAGATGTATTCGGCATGCATTCCTTTCGTCTCGCCGCCTTCTGGCGCCGCAAAGGGCAGGAGGCGTTCGACTTTCGGCTCACAGCTGATGGCAGAAATGAACTCGGTGTAAACCATGGTCACTTCACAAATTTCGCCGGAGGTATACCGCTCGATGAGATCTATGGCAATATGGCGGGCATTTTCGAACTTCGGACGCTCGCTGATGCCGATGTAGTCCTTCACAACATGGTAGTCGCGATTTTTAAAATGTGCAATGCCCCTGCGGCCGATGATGACGAGATCGGTATTCGCCCTATCCGTCACCAGTGCTTCAACCGCCTTACAGACATTTGCGGTATAGGCGCCGGCAAGCCCCTTGTCCGCCGTGATGACAAAGACAAGCTTTCTGCCGCTTTCACGTTTTTCCAGCAGCGGATGCTTCATCATCGTGCCTGCATTCGCTGCGATTTCCTGCACGACCTCCATGACTTTTTCTGCATAAGGAGCGTTTGCCTGTGCCACTTCCTTAGCATGACGAAGGCGGCTCGTGGCAACCATATTCATGGCGCTCGTAATCTGCTTCGTACTCGTCACGCTCTTGATGCGGCGGCGTATGTCTTGTAAACTAGCCAACTCGACTCACCTCGCCTTACGCCATCTTGTAGGGAATCGTATCCTTGAATTCCTCGATAGCTGCTTTGAGGGAAGATTCGATTGCATCGCTGAGCTTCTTTTCCGTCCGGATCTTTTCGCCGACGTCCGGATGGCTGCTGTGCATAAACTTCAAGAAGCCATCCTGGAATTCGACGACCTTGTCGACGGGAATATCGGTCAGGAATCCCTTTGCTGCCGTATAGATAACCATGACCTGATCTTCGACGACAAGCGGGCTGTATTGTGCCTGCTTCAGCGTCTCAACCATGCGTTCGCCGCGGTCGAGCTGTGCCTTCGTCGCCTTGTCGAGGTCGGAAGCGAACTGGCTGAATGCCGCGAGTTCACGATACTGTGCAAGGTCGAGACGCAACGTACCGGCGACCTGCTTCATCGCCTTGATCTGTGCCGAGCCGCCGACACGGGAAACTGAGAGACCCACGTTGATTGCCGGGCGGATGCCGGAATAGAACGCATCGGACTCCAGCATGATCTGACCGTCGGTAATGGAGATGACGTTCGTTGGAATGTATGCCGAAAGGTCACCTGCCTGCGTCTCAATAATCGGAAGTGCCGTAATCGAGCCGGCGCCGAGTTCGTCGGAGAGCTTTGCCGCGCGCTCAAGAAGGCGGGAGTGCAAATAGAAGACATCGCCTGGGTATGCTTCACGTCCGGGCGGGCGGCGAAGCAGGAGGGACATCGCACGATAGGCTGCCGCGTGCTTCGTAAGGTCATCATAGACGCAGAGACAGGCCTTGCCCTTATACATAAAGTGCTCTGCCATGGCAACACCTGCATACGGTGCGAGATACTGAAGAGGTGCTGACTCTGCCGCCGTTGCAGCAACGACGATGGTATATGCCATCGCACCGCGTTCTTCGAGCGTCTTTACCACACGGGCAACGGTCGAGGCCTTCTGACCGATGGCGACATAGACGCAGATGCAGTCCTGCCCCTTCTGGTTCAGAATCGTATCGACAGCGATCGCCGTCTTGCCGATGCCGCGATCACCGATGATGAGTTCGCGCTGTCCACGGCCAATTGGGACGAGCGCATCGATCGCCTTAAGTCCTGTCTGAAGCGGCTCATGCACTGACTTGCGATCCGCAATGCCCGGTGCCGGATACTCGACCGGACGCGTCTCCGTCGTATCAATGGCACCTTTGCCGTCGATGGGGCGACCGAGGGCATCAACGACGCGGCCAATCATGGCGTCGCCGACAGGAACCTGCATGATCCTGCCCGTACGCTTGACCTCCGAGCCTTCTTTAATGTGCGTCTCACCGCCGAGCAAAACAGCACCGACGCTGTCCTGTTCAAGGTTCAGGACAAGACCATATATATCATTACCGAAATCCAGGAGCTCGCCTGCCATGGCTTTATCAAGGCCATGGATATGGGCGATACCGTCGCCGATCTCGATAACCGTGCCGACATCATCGACATTCAAATCAACATTGTAGTTTTTGATCTGGTCTTTGATGATGGCTGTTATTTCTTCAAGATTCATTTTCATCTTTCGCAGTCACCCCTCATCACATGTTCGCCATCAGATCGCCCGTGAGACGTGCGAGTCTGCCGGTGACGCTGCCATCAATGCGCTTGTCGCCGATGCGGACAACGACGCCGCCGATGACCTTCGGATCTTCGTGAAGACGCAGCCTCACTTCTTTGCCTGTTACACCCGCGAGCTTTTCCTGAAGCCTGCTTTCCTGCCCTGCATCCAAGGAGCTCGCTGTCGTCACATCCGCTATGACGATGCCCTGCGCCTCGTTCGAAAGTGCCTCAAAGACCCGTACAATTTCTGGAAAATACGCCATGCGGCGCTTATCAACCAGAAGATACAAGAAGTTCTGCACTTCACCTGCAAGCTCACCTTCGAAGC
Source organism: uncultured Mitsuokella sp. (assembly GCA_963550265.1). Taxonomy (GTDB): domain Bacteria; phylum Bacillota; class Negativicutes; order Selenomonadales; family Selenomonadaceae; genus AWVT01. The sequence continues at coordinate 12,257 of CAUVCH010000006.1, forward strand.
ACTTTTTGAGAAGTATCTTCTTATCTGCGCGCGAGATGCCCGGGTTGTCGAAATACCCCCAGATCCCCGCCACGCCGTCAAGATCCCCCTCGACGCGCTTCAGTTCCCTGCCATAGGCAAGGAGCTTATCGTCTTCCACAGCCAATTCAAAGATAGCGCGGGCGTACTTGCGTGCCAATTCTAAATTCAGCATGGCAACTCACCAATCTTATCCTTGTCCAGCGAGTCAATAAAGTTTTCGACAAAGGTTTCGTTTTCGTCCGTCGTCATATTCTTCGCAACGATCTTACCAGCGGCGAGCAGTGAAAGCCGAATGACTTCCTTGCGGATCTCGTCCTTTGCGCGTTCGTTTTCACGCGCGATTTCCGCGCGAGCAGAAGCCTTCATCTGCTCGATCTCACGCCTTGTATCCGCAACGGCCGCCTCACGATCCTGCGCCGCGACGCGCTCTGCGTTCTCGACGATCGACTGCGCCTTTTCGCGCGCCTCCGCGAGTTTCGCCTTGTAATCACGCAGCGTACGCTCCGCCTCAGCCTTGTCGGCATCCGCCTTGTCGAGACTTTCCTGTATCCTTTGGCTGCGCTCGGCAAGGATTTTTTTTACCGGCTTGTAAGCAACCGCACGCAGGATCACGACCAGGATGACAAAGTTCAGGATCTGAGCGATGAGCGTCATATTAATGTCGATCAATTCCCATGCCTCCCTTCAAAAGCATCAAACCATAGCTTGATTACTTGATGAGCGGGTTAGCATAGAGCATGATCAGAGCGACAACGGTTGCAATGATAGCCATGGACTCGATGAGACCGACGGAAATAAGCGTATTCGTAAAGAGTTTGCTCTGTGCTTCCGGCTGGCGTGTGATGCCCTCGATAAAACGGCTCGTGACAAGACCGTCACCGAGACCTGCGCCGATTGCGGCAAAGCCCATGCAAAGGCCTGCACCGATGAGAGCTGCTGCTACCATAATTGCGTTTTCCATGAAAAATCCTCCTAGATTTATTGTTTGTAATTAACCTTTGCCCATCGGACACTTACTCTTCTACATCTTCTTTGACAGCACCGGCAAAATACGCAATGGAAAGCATCGTGAAGATGAATGCCTGGACGCCGCCGATGAAGATACTGAATGCCAGCCAGACGACTGACGGAATCGGCATCCATACCGGCATCAGCTTGAGCAGGATGAGGATTAATATCTCACCTGCAAGGATGTTGCCAAAAAGACGGAATGCCAACGTGATCGGCTTGGCGATTTCTTCAATGGCGTTGATGACGACAAAGACCGGCGTCGGCTTAAAGAAATGAGCGACATAGTGTCCGCCTTTGAAATACAAGCCAAAGAAATGAACCATGACGATGACTAGGAGCGCAAGTCCCAACGTGGTGTTCAGGTCATTTGTCGGAGATGCCAGCATAGGAATAAGACCGAGCCAGTTCGAAACGATCAGGAACAGGAACAGCGACATGATGAATGGCACTAAGAACTCGCCACGCTTGCCCATGGTTCCGCCAATCTGCTCGTTCAGCCAGACAACGACTGCTTCCAACACATTCTGCCAACCGTTCGGCACCAGCTTCAAGCCGCGCGTAGCGAGGAATGCGATAACGATGACGATTGCCATCGTCAGCCATGTCATGCACAAGGTTTCCCAATTAAAAGACATTCCGGCAAAGCGAATTACTTCGCGAACACCGATTTCATGCATAACCTCTACCTCCCCCCTCCGGAAAACACCCGGAAAACTTTTGGAAAAAGAAGGCGAGCCTTCCCGTTCCTTTATCTGAAACAGCGATCGCTGCATCATCCAATAGAATTATATCTCACTCGCTGCCGCGGTTCAGCCGATAGGCATATCGCAGAAAAAGCAGCATGCTCCCGCCGTAGCAGGCAAGAAGTGCCGCAGCCGCTGCAAAAAATACCGGCTTGGAATCCTGCGCTGCAGCAAAAAGCGCAGCAAAGACGGCAAAGAGGCGGATAAAGAGCCCCCACAGCATTTGCGCCTTTGCCTTCTTAGGCGACATCACCGCACTTTTCCATGTCCGATAGACCAAAGTGAACATACATACGGCGCCGGCTGCAAGACCGAGGACGACTCCCTTGAAAAGGACAAATTCACCGAATATTGCCAGAGCGAGAAAGCTGAGAATCAAGCACGCTGCAAAAAGAAAAAGCAATCGTTTCGAAATGACAGGTATCGCTTGATTCATGAACCTCTCCCGGGAAAGACCGCAGCAACACGACCGAGATGAAAACATATGCTTTACAAAAACATGTCGAAATCTCTCGTACATATTCTTGTTACCTCTTTTTACGTTCGACACGAATGTTAAAATTCCTTTATTTTTTTACGCCGTTTTAAAAGGGAATCGCTGACCGTTTTTCTGGCATTTCTCTCCACGAAAAAACGGGAAAGTTAAAGAACTTTCCCGTTTCTTCAAAGCCATGCTGCGCAAACAGCGCGTGAGAACTTCGATTAGAAGAAGAACTCGACACGACCAAAGTACGTGTGAACATCCTGATGGGCACCGTCGATTTCCTTGCCGTTGCCATACTGGAACTGACCGACAACATTCTTGAAGAACGTGTAGTTCAGACCGACTTCCCAGCCCTTTTCATTCGTGGAAAGAGCATCAAAGGTGTTGTACGGCGTAGCAGCCTTGCCGAGATGACGATATGCAGTCCAGAGACCCCAAGTACCGCGGTTCTCCTGCTCAGCACCCTTATAGTTGAGCTGGACGCTCCAGTTCTTGTTGTCCGGGTTGACCGTGCTGCCGACCTGGTCAGCGTTGGACTTAGCATAGTAGCCGCCGAGACCGACGTTCTTGTCGAAGTTATACTTCGCTCTGACGAGCCAGATGTTTGCATCATCCGACGGATTCGTCATGACGCCTTTGTTGCGGACACCGAGATGATGGAAGCTGACGCCGCCGTCGAACTTGCCCTTGTTGAAGCCGAGACCAGCATACACATAGCTGTTTGCATGCCAGTTGGAGCCGTCTTCACCGAACGTGCCGTCTTCGTTGTGGAGACGACCGCCGCCGACCGTAAGCTTTACATTGCTGCCGACCGTAGCTTCGCCGCCCGTGAACTGCGTATCCATGATGCTGTCGTTATCAATCGGAGCAAAACGACCGAGCTTGATCTGGAAGTTCTTATAGTCGCCCTGTGCCCAGAGACGCTTGAGGTCGACGTTTCCATCCTTGCCCTCGTCTTCCTTTAGGTCAAGCTTGGATTCGAGACGTGCATTGACATGCCAGTTGCTGTTGACTTCAGCGCTCGGCTCGAGACGGAAGAGAGCTTCGTTCGTGTGATCGCTCTTACCAGCCTGCTTATAGACGTGGCGGGAGATCGTGTACTGTGCTTCGCCGTTCCACTTGACCATATCAGCATTGCGCTCGAGGTTCGAAACGCGGACGCCGAGGTTGTTCAGCTCTTCAGCAAACTCTGCCTGGAGCTTTTGGAGCATTGCCTTGTCACTGTCGGAAAGATCGGACTTAGCCATTGCCTTTGCAATCATCTGTGCCATTTCATAGCGCGTGATGTTGCGGTCGCCGCGGAAGGAACCGTCTGGATAACCTTCGATGACGCCGTCAGCTGCGAGCTGCGTAACTGCATCATATGCCCAATGGTCAGCAGGGACATCGGCGAACGGGTTTGATGCTGCGAATGTGGTGGATGCTGCGCCAACGACGAGAGCCGTTGTAAGAGCGCTTACAAGAGTCTTCTTCATGAGAAACTCCTCCTTATTTACAGAAATGAACGCGGAAAGTTCAATCTACAGAAGGCATTCCTTATGAGTTTCCATGTTTCCTCAAGAGCCCCTTCTATTTCAAGAACCATTGGTAGTTTAGCATAAATCAATAAAAAAGACAAGTATTTTTTTACATACCTAAGCGGATGGTGTTAACTTTTTTTAAGTATTGCATAAATTTTATCCAAGAATTTCACGATACATGTAAGCGTGAATCGTCCATCGAAAAGGCAGACGGCAAAAGCTCGGAAAGCGTTGCATTGCGCCGATCTCCCGCGAGATTTGCCATGATGATGCGATCGATGCCGAACTCTGCGATGACCTGCCGGCACGCACCGCAGGGAGCACACGGAGCTTTGGTATCAGCAACGACTGCAATCGCTGTCAGATGCGTCTCTCCCTCTGAAAGTGCCTTGAAGATCGCCGTGCGCTCTGCGCAGTTCGTAAGCGAATAGCTCGCATTTTCGATATTTGCACCGCCGTATATCCTGCCGGAAGCCGCCAGCACCGCGGCACCGACAGCAAACTTAGAATACGGTGCATAAGCATGGGAACGATAGGCTTTTGCCGCCGTGATAAGCGCTTCATCCATTTTGTCCACTTTATTTTCTACGCTGTGCATAGCGCGTCACCTGCCCCTTCTCCACCCGTGCATAGACAAGTGGTTTTGCCGGCGGCTTTTCCCCAACGTGCAGCGCTGCACGAAATACGCACTCTGCCTCTCGAAGGACACGCGCATCTTTGGCATAAAGCGTCGCCAGCGCTTCGCCCTCTTTCACGCAGTCGCCGTATTTCTTATGCAGAACGATGCCTGCGGCGGGGTCGATGGGCGCCGCCTTCGTCTCGCGTCCTGCCCCGCGGATCAC
>CAUVCH010000007.1:0-16264 GCA_963550265.1 uncultured Mitsuokella sp.
TTCAGACTGTAAAGGGAAAGTGGTTGAGTGGCGGCTTTGTTGATCGGCAGCCGGCTGCACTCGATAAGGAGTTGGAATACATGGGTATGGAAAGCAAAGTGATTGCATATATACACGAAACAGCGGTCGTATCACCGGGCGCACACATTGAGAAGAATGTGGAGATCGGTCCATATTCCGTCATCGGCGAACACGTCGAGATAGAAGAGGGGACGAAGATAGGGCCGCATGTCGTCATCAGCGGCTGGACGCATATCGGCAGGGACTGTAAGATCTTCCAAGGGGCTTCGATTGGAGAAGACCCGCAGGATCTGAAGTTTAAGGGCGAGAAGAGCTATACCATCATCGGTGACCGCACGACGATTCGCGAGGGTGTGACGATTCATCGTGCGACCGGCGAAGGCGAGGAGACCCGCGTGGGCAATGACTGCCTCCTCATGGCATTGACTCATGTGGCGCATAACTGCGTCGTCGGCAACCATGTCATCATGTCCAATGTCGCAAGTCTAGCCGGTCATGCCGTCGTTGAAGACCGCGTCGTCATCGGTGGTATGGCGGGCGTCCATCAATTCGTCAAGATCGGGCGCAATGCGATGGTCGGCGGTATGGCAAAGCTCACGCAGGATGTCGTTCCGTATACGATTGTCGATGGGCATCCTGCAAAAGTCGTCGGGCTAAATGCTGTCGGTATATCGCGCGCCGGTATTCCGCAGGCGTCGCGCCGTGCCATCAAGCAGGCGTACAAACTGCTGTATCGTTCGGGGCTGACGCTTAAACAGGCGATCAATCTCATTGAGCAGGAAGTCGATAACTGCGAAGAGGTCGAGCATCTTCTGCGCTTCCTCCGCAATGCGGAACGCGGCATCTGCCGCGAACGCAGGGATAGGGAAAAAGATTAACAGCAGCGCCTTTATGCACCTTGGAGAGGAAATAAATACATGGAACGTATCGGATTACTTGCCGGCGCAGGAAAGTTGCCGGTTGAATGTACACGCGCGGCGAAGAAGCATGGTTACGAAGTTTATGCTATCGCACTCTTGCCGAATGCCGACAAGGAACTGAAAGAAGTGGCGCCGCATTACGAAGAGATTTCTATCGGTCAGCTCGATACACTCATCAAGTATTTGCAGGCCAATGATCTCAAGAAGGTCACGATGATCGGCAAGGTCACGAAGGAGCTTCTCTTTTCGGGAGAGATTGAAGCGGATGCACGTGCCCTTCAGCTCATCATGATGCTTCCCGACCGAAATGACGACACGATCATGATGGCGTTTATCCGAGAACTTGCAAAGGCGGGCGCAGAGGCCTTTGACCAGACGATACTCATTCGCTCGCTCATGCCGTCGCGCGGACAGCTGAGTGCACGTGAGCCGTCGGAAGCGGAGCGAAAGGATATGGAGTTTGGTTTCCGCATGGCAAAGGAGCTCGGCCGCCTTGATGTCGGACAGACGGTCGTCATCAAGGATCTTGCCGTCATGGCGCTCGAGGCCATCGAGGGAACGGATGCCTGCATCAAGCGCGGGGGAGAACTCGCCCGCGGCGGCGCAGTCGTTGTCAAAGTTGCAAAGCCGGCGCAGGATGATCGCTTTGATGTGCCGACGGTAGGGCTGGAAACGCTGAAGACCATGATTGCAAGCGGCTGCAAAGCACTTGCCATCGAGGCGAGCAAGACCCTTCTCGTCGAACGCGAGGAGTTCATCAAGCTGGCAGACGAAAAAGGCATTGCTATCGTGGCGATCTGACCGTTGCCGGCAGGACAGATAAAAGTGAATGTACGATGATGAGATACGCTGCAAGAAGACGGGAGAATTTCTAAAGCAAAAGGCGCGGCCTGCCATTTTGGCATCGCGTCTTTTACGTATTTTATTGTGCAAAGCGAATTTCATGCGTTGGGGGGAAGGAGCCGTGCGATGAAGATCATGTTGTCGGCGGGCGAAGTTTCGGGCGACCTTCACGGTGAAGAGCTGGTACGTGCTGTCCTTTCTCTCGCGCCGGAGACAGAACTCATCGGTTTCGGCGGTGAGAAGATGGCGGCGGCAGGTGTGCGTATCGTTCGGAATTTTGCCGACTATAACGTCATGGGAATCCTGGAGGTTCTGAAGAATCTTCGGCGGCTAAAAGGGCTGCTCGATGACCTCACTGCGTTCATGCGCAAAGAGCGCCCCGATCTGCTTGTCCTCATCGACTATCCGGATTTTAACTGGCGGCTGGCAAAGCGTGCCAAAGCGCTGGGCATTCCTGTCTTTTCCTACATTCCGCCATCTGCATGGGCATGGCGCAAGGGGCGCGCAAGAACATGCGCTGCGATTGCCGATGAATTTGTCGCGATCTTTCCGCATGAACTTTTGCCGTATCAAAAGGCAAAGGCAAGGATTTCCTTTGTCGGTAACCCGCTCGTCGACAGTGTGAAGGCGGAACTTCCGCGAGAGAAGGCGCGTGCCTTCTTCGGCGTTTCGGCGCATGAGCACATCATCTTGCTCATGCCGGGAAGCAGAAAGCAGGAGATCGAGCTTCTCCTTCCCGCTATGCTCGGCGCAGCCAAGCTCCTTCTAAAGAAGCGCCCCGAGACAAAATTCTTTCTTCCAGTCGGAAAGGAAAATCTCGCGCAGCGAATTGAGATGATGACGGAAGAAACGGACGTTCCGGTAAGGCTCGTCCATGAAAACCGCTATGCACTGATGGGACTTGCAGATGCTGCGATTGCGACGAGCGGGACGGTCGTCATGGAAGCCTGCCTGATGGAGCTGCCTTGCGTCTCGCTCTATAAACTCCGTTTCCTCAATTACCTGATCGGCAGGCTGCTCGTTCACGTGGATGCCTTTACCCTGCCGAATATCCTTGCAGGGCATAAGTTTCAGCCTGAGCTGCTGCAGGGCGAGGTCACGCCGGAGCGAATCGCTGAGGAAACATTAAAGTTGTACAAGGGAGAGCCGGTGCGCGCCCACGTCCAAGCTGAGCTTTGCCGGGCGGCAGAGCGCCTTGGCCCTTCGGGTGCAGCGGAGCGTATCGCACAAAAGATTCTTGCCTGTGCCGAGAGAAATCGCACAAATGATTTTAGGAGCAAAGAGACCTCATGAAGAATTACAAGCGACTGCTCAAATATATGCGGCCGTATGTGAAGCGGTTTATCTTTGCCGTCTTCTGCATTATCATGGCAGCGGCGGCGAACCTCTATCTGCCTTGGATCATCAAGGATATGATCGACAAGGTTCTCGCCGACAAGGATATGGCGATGCTGAACCTCATCTGTATCGGCATCGTCGTCGTCTTTCTCCTGCGTGGTATCTTCTACTATGGGCAGTCTTATCTTGTCTCCTACATCGGCGAAAAGGTCATCATCGATGTCCGCGAAGTTATGTTCCGCAAGTTCCAGCGCATGCCGATGGCGTACTTTGACCGTCATCAGACGGGCGAGACGATGAGCTTTATCACGAATGATGTGCAGTCCATTCAGTCGGCGCTTGTTGAACAGCTCATCGAGATGGTGACGGAAGGTTCGATTCTCATCGGCTCTATTGTCTTCATGTTCATTCTCGACTGGAAGCTCTCTCTCTTAACGCTTATCGTCATCCCTCTCGTCGGGCAGGCGATGAAGATTTTTGGCAGAAAACTCAAGCGCAATGGCACGGTCATACAGGAGCGTTTGGCGGACATCACATCACTTCTTCAGGAAAGTATTTCCTCCATCCGCGTCGTGAAGTCTTTCGTCCGCGAGGATTATGAAATCAACCGCTTTTGCAGACAAAATGACCTGAACTTTCAAGCGGTTATGAAGAACGTCCAGCTTACGAGTCTCTTGACGCCGTCGGTTGAGTTTCTCGCAGCGATCTCTGTCACGCTCATCATCTGGTTCGGCGGCTATCAAGTGGTCAATGGCGTGATGACGGCAGGCGCACTCGTCGCATTCCTAACCTATGCGGTCAATCTTGCCAATCCTGTCAAGCGTCTTTCCCGCGTTTACGGCAACATGCAGCGGGCGATGGCGGCAGTCGACCGTGTTTTCGATGTCATCGACTTAAAGGAAACGATTACCGATAAGCCAAAGGCGAAGATTCTGCCGGAGACAACGGGACATGTCGAGTTTGACCATGTTTCCTTCGGCTATAAGGCTGGACAGTTCGCACTGAGGAATGTCTCGCTCGAGGCACGCCCGGGCGAGATGATCGCCTTTGTCGGTCCTTCCGGCGCCGGCAAGTCGACGATTGCCAATCTCATCCCGCGCTTTTACGAGGTGACGGAGGGAGCCATCAAGGTCGACGGCATGGATATCCGCGATGTCACCGTCGCTTCGCTGCGCGACCAAATCGGCATTGTGCCGCAGGAAACGATGCTCTTTTCGACGACGGTGCGGGAGAACATCCGCTACGGCCGCCTTGATGCAACCAATCAGGAAGTCGAGACGGCGGCGAAAGCGGCAAATGCGGATGGATTTATTCACGAGCTCCCGCAGGGCTATGACACGCGAATCGGTGAGCGTGGGCTGAATCTGTCGGGAGGACAGCGGCAGCGCATCGCGATCGCGCGTGCGATTCTCAAAAATCCGCGCATCCTGATTCTCGACGAAGCGACTTCTGCACTCGATACGGAGAGCGAGAAGATCGTGCAGGCAGCACTCGATCACCTCATGGTCGGCCGTACGTCGTTTGTCATCGCACATCGGCTCTCGACGATCTTTGAAGCCGATCACATCTATGTCATCGATGCGGGACAGGTTGTCGAGCACGGCACGCACGAAGCGCTCTTAAAGGCGGGCGGGCTTTACAGTCACCTCTATCAGATACAGTTTGGCATGGACGGACAGGAAAAAGAGCAGGAAATGAGAGAGTAACGCGGAAAGGAAGATTCATGCAGCTACTATACAACCTTGCGGCAGTCATCGTCGTTGTGCTCATCGTTCCGGTCTTTCTCGTCCGCTCCGTGCGCGAGAGGGGCTTTGTCGAGCGCATTCGCCAGAGTCTCGGTTTCTTTCCGGAGCACAAGCTCGATAAGGTAGAAAAGAAGAATGCCATCTGGGTACATGCGGCATCGGTTGGTGAAATCGTTGCGGCGAGCCCGCTGATCAAGGAGTTTCGGAAGGAGTTCCAGCGCAGCCCGATTCTCGTCTCCGTCGTTACGACGTCCGGCTATGAAATGGCAAACCGCATCATCAAAGACGCGGATGCGATCATTTACTTCCCGCTTGACCTTCCATGGCTCGCAGGTCATGTCCTAAAGCGCATTCGTCCGCGCGTCTTTCTGCCCGTTGAAACAGAGCTTTGGCCGAATTTCTTGAAGACGGCACGCAGGATTCACATCCCGGTCATGATGGTCAACGGGCGCATCAGCGATAAGAGCGTTCGTCGTTACAAATACCTTCACAGCCTGCTTCGCGACATGATTGATACGGTGAAGATGTTCGCCATGCAGTCGCCCATCGATGCGGATTACATCAAGCGACTCGGTGCACCGGAAGAGCTTGTCACGGTCACGGGCAATACGAAGTTTGACCAGACGTATACGGATGTTACGCCGAAGGAAAAGAAGATGCTCTTAAAGAGCATGCATCTCGAGGGAAGTGACGGCATCCTCCTCGCAGGCTCGACGCACCGCGGTGAGGAGGCGTATATCTTAAAGGCGTTCAAAGGGGTCCGAGAAAAGCATCCGAAAGCGGCTCTCGTCATTGCGCCACGCGAGCTTCTCCGCGTAACAGAGATCGTGCACCTCGTAAAGAATGCGGGCTTTACCTGTGCCAGGCGTACGGCGCTTCAAAAGGGTGAGATGGCGGAGGCGGCAGATGTCGTCATTCTCGATACGATTGGCGAGCTCGGCAAGGTCTATGCCATCGGCGATGTCGTTTACGTCGGCGGTTCGCTCGTCGCACACGGCGGTCATAATATCCTGGAGCCTGCGGCACATGGCAAGGCCATCGTCGTCGGGCACAATATGTTCAACTTCAAGGATACACACGCACTCTTTTCCAAGCGCAGCGCCTGCATTACCGTTTACGATGATAAGGGGCTGCGCGATGAAATCGTTCGTCTTTTCGACGATAAGGAGCACCGTGCGAAGATGGAAGCGGAGACGCTCGCTATCGTTCGGGAGAATAAGGGCGCTTCGCTGAAATCTGCTAAGATTCTCCGCGACATGCTGACGGCATACGAATCTCTGCCGGAAAATGCCTACCGCATCCGCTCGACAGAGAAGATCACGAACTTCCAGACGTACTTCATCGATCTCGTCGTGCACAGCCGCGAGATTCACGGTGTTTTCCTCCATCTCTTTATGGCACTTCTCTGGATGATATCACTGGTCTACGGCGGGCTTGTCAATTTGAAGCTTCTCGGCTATCGCATGGGGCTTTTCCGCACGCAGGATCTCGGCTGCTTCGTCATCAGCCTCGGCAATGTCACGGTCGGCGGCACGGGCAAGACTCCAACGGCGCAGCGCTTAGCGCGGGACATTCGCGACATGGGCTATCGCGTCGTCATCTTAAACCGCGGTTACCGCGCCAAGTGGCACGGCGAAGTCGGCATTGTCTCCGACGGTGAGCGCCTTTACATGGATGCAGCGGAGGCGGGCGACGAAGCCTATATGCTTGCCAAGCATCTGCCGAATGTCCCCGTGCTCATCGGTGCGGAACGCGCGAAGACTGGACGCTATGCGATCGAGCACTTTGGCGCCGAAGTCGCGATTCTTGACGACGGCTATCAGCACTGGCAGTTGGCGCGCGACCTCGACATCCTGCTCGTCGATGCAGTCAACGTCTTCGGCAACGGGCACATGCTCCCGCGCGGCTCGCTGCGCGAACCTGTCTCGCACATCAACCGTGCGGATGTCTGCCTCTTGACCAAGGTCGATCAGGCAGCAGAAGGTGCCTGCGACTACATCAGGAGCACGATTGAAAAGTACAACAAGGATGCATATCTCGTCGAAAGCGTCCATCAGCCGCGCTGTTTCATCCCGCTAGCCGAATGGTATCAAAATATTGCAGGCGACGGCATCGACAGCAAGGAGATGCGCGGAAAGCGCGTCGTCGCAGTCTCTGCCATCGGCAACCCCGCATCCTTTGAACAGACGCTCGCCGATCTCGGTGCCATCATCATCGAGAGCCTGCGCTACCCCGATCATCATGATTACGCGATGAGCGAGATGAAGGATGTCTTCGATCAGTCGGAGCGCGTCGGCGTCGATGCCATCGTTGTGACGGAAAAGGACGCGGTCAAGATTCCGGCAGACGCTGTTCGGGAGAGCGAGAAGAAGAACCGTGTGCCCATCTACGTTATCTGTGTCGAAGTCACCTTCCAAAAGGGTGCCGATGACATCCATCACCTCCTTGAAGAACGCATTCCGCACCGCTTGGAAGAAGCACGGCGAGATAAGGATAGGGAACTTTGAGGTTTGACGAGGGCATTCGATTGTGATAAAACGAGAAAGAGGAAGGGGCTCGGCCATGCATGCCGAAAGTGAAGAAAGATTACGTGTGCTCTGCGTCATTCCCGCGCGCTATGCGTCGACAAGACTTCCGGGAAAGCCGTTGAAGGACATCCAGGGAAAGCCGATGATCGTTCGCGTTTACGAGCGCGTAACATGTGCAGAGAACTTGGCAGACGTCATCGTTGCAACAGACGATCTGCGCATCAAGGCGGCGGTGGAGACTGCGGGCGGCAAGGCGATGATGACGCGTGAGGATCACCCGACGGGTACGGATCGCCTGGCAGAAGTTGCAGAAAAGTTCAAGGACGCCGAGGTTATCTTGAATGTCCAAGGCGATGAGCCGCTCATCGATCCCGCGCTTATCGACGAGCTTGCCGCGTCTTTTAAAGACAGTCCAGCACTTCAAATGGCGACGGTTGCGACACGCATGAAAGATGAAGCGGAGATTCAAAATCCGAACAACGTCAAGGTCGTCATGGATAAGGCAGGATATGCGCTCTACTTCTCGCGCTCACGACTGCCGTTTGACCGAACACCTGGCGCGAGGGTCTACAAGCACATCGGCATCTATGCCTACCGCCGCGACTTTCTCCTCCGCTATGCGAAGATGGAGCCGACAGAACTCGAAAAGAGCGAGAGCTTGGAGCAGCTGCGTGCGCTGGAAAACGGCTGCCGCATCAAGGTCATCAAGACCGATCGGAAATTTGTCGGCGTCGACACGGAAGAAGACCTCGAAAAGGTCAATGAAATCTACAGGAATATGGAAGTGTGACACAAGGAGACGACTCAGCCGCGGTTAGGAAGATGAGAGATGGGAGGAAATACAATGCATAAGGTCAAGGTTGGTAAGTTTGAAATCGGTGGCGGCGGTCCGCTTACGCTTATGGCGGGACCCTGTGTTCTCGAAGAACTCGAGCGCTGCCTTTACATCGGACGCACGACGAAGGAAATCTGCGAGCGCCTTGGCATCAACTATATCTTCAAGGCATCTTTTGACAAGGCGAATCGTTCCTCCTTCCACAGCTTCCGTGGTCCGGGGCTTGAAAAGGGCGTTGCGATGCTCGGCAAGATTAAGAAAGAGCTCGATGTTCCCATTGTGACGGACATTCATGAGACCACACAGGCAAAGCCTGTGGCACAGGTCGCAGATATCCTGCAGATTCCGGCATTCCTCTGCCGCCAGACGGATCTCCTTCATGCAGCTGCACAGACGGGGCGCGTTGTCAATGTCAAGAAGGGGCAGTTCCTTGCGCCGGAAGATATGCGAAACGTTGTCGACAAGCTTCACGAATGCGGCTGCGAGGATATGCTCCTTACGGAGCGCGGCGCATCCTTCGGCTATCACAATCTCGTCGTTGATATGCGCAGCTTTCCCATCATGCGCAGCTTCGGCTGTCCTGTTGTCTTCGACGGTACGCACAGCGTTCAGCTGCCGGGCGGCGGCGGTACGGTATCCTCGGGCAACCGCGAGTATGTCCCGTACCTCGTGCGTGCGGCCGTGGGTGCCGGCTGTGATGCACTCTTCCTCGAAGTTCACGACAACCCGGAAGAAGCGCTTTCCGACGGTGCCAACATGGTCTATCTCGACAAGCTTGAAGATCTGCTGACAGAAGCGCTTGCCATCTACAACATTGTGACGAGGAAGAAATGACCTATGACGAACAATAGAAACGGTACCGACCGTCCGGCGGATGCAGAAAAATCAGCAGAACTCCGTGCGCGCGCAAGGAAAGTCGAACTGATTATCTTGGATGTCGACGGTGTGCTGACGGATGGAACGGTCACGGTGGACAGCGAAAAGGAATGTCAAAAATCCTTTAACTGCCGCGATGGTCTCGGTATTACGACGTGGCATCGCCTGGGTAAAAGGATGGCGATCATCACGGGGCGTAACTCACCGCCCGTCGCTTACCGCGCGAAGGAGCTGCATATCTCAGAGATCTATCTCGGTGCGCTCGACAAGCGCGAGGCATACAAAGACCTAAAGGCGAAATTCGATTTGACCGATGGTGCGATCTGCTATATCGGCGACGACCTCATCGACTTGCCGATTCTTCGTCAGGTCGGCTTCCCGGCGGCTGTCGGCGATGCCGTGGACGAGGTGAAGGCAGCTGCGGCACTCGTGGCTGAAAAGCCGGGCGGGCGTGGTGCAGTGCGCGAAATCATCGAGTTCATACTGAAAGCACAGGGGCGCTGGCAGGATGTCCTTGCGTATTTTGACATCGAGCCCAAAGGGTCGATCAGAGGGATTTCGCAGTAAATCGGCTGCAAGTGAAGAGAAAGGGAGGATTTCGATGCACTACAAGATGGTCATGGCACTGAGCTTTCTTGCCTGCCATACGCCATATCGGCTGCTGATGGCGGCGGGCTGGCTTCTCGGGAACCTCTATTATCTTCTGATCAAGCGCCAGAGAGAGCTGGCGATCGCGCAGATCATGTCCGCGCTTCATATGACGGAGACAGAAGCGAAGAAGACCGTTCGCGCCTCCTTTATCAACCTCGCGCGAAATGTGCTCGAAATCCTCTACATGCCGCATCTGAACAAAAAGAATTTCAGAAAGTATATCGAAATCGATCACTTAGAGCGCATGGAGGCAGCGCTTGCTGAAGGAAAGGGCGTTGTCGTTCTCACAGGGCACATCGGTACATGGGAGTGGCTTTCCGCTGCCTTTTCCCTCAACGGTATGCCGGTTACAGCCATTGCAAAGTCGCAGCCGAATATGCAGTATACGTATGCGCTCAACGACCTGCGGAAGACCATTGACGTCGAAATCTTTTCGCGCGGCACGAGCGAGCTCCTCGCGGCAGCACGTGCCCTGCGGAAGGGGAAGCTCTTAGGCTTTCTCGCTGATCAAGACGGTGGTCCCGGCGGCGCGTTTCTTCCCTTTTTTGGAAAGCTTGCAGCGACTCCGATGGGACCGGCGGTCTTTTCCAGCAAGTTTGGGGCACCAGTTGTCCCCGCTTTCATTCTGCGGCAAAAAAATGGCAAACACAAGGTCGTCGTTGGCAAGGTGATGCGGATGCATTCGACGGGAGACACGGACAAAGATCTGTTTGACTTCACCGTGAAGATGACAAAGATCATCGAGGACGTCATTCGGGAGAACCCGACACAGTGGCTCTGGTTTCAAAAGCGTTGGAATACGCCGCCTGAAGGGCAGAAGAAGGGCAAGCACCATGTGGCAGCAGAGGAGGGCTGATTCATGAGCAAAAAGGCCAAGACACTCGTTGTACTCATCGGCGCTGCTGTGATCATCCTCATTGTCTGGACGGTTTCCACGATTCCGGAACCGCCGCCTGCAACGCCGCCCGAACCGCCGGGATCTACCATGAGCTATGACGGCAACACACTCAGTGAAGAAAAGAACGGACGCAAGATTTGGGATCTCACCGCCGACCACATAGACGTCGATGTCAATACACAGAACGTAAAGATGGAGAATCTGAAGGGGCATTTCTACCAGGAGGACGGCAGGGTTGTCGAAGTTACGGCAAAGGAAGGTACCTATACGGCAGAGTCCCACGACGTTGAGATCAAAGGTGAGGTTCAGATCTCTCTGTCGGACGGCGGAAAACTTACGAGTGACTCGCTCATGTGGAGCAATAAGGAAGGAAAACTTTCCGCCATCGGCAACGTGACGGCAGAAAAGGAAAACATGAAAGCAACGGGCGACCGTGTCGAGAGCACCGACGGCTTTTCCGAGCTCAAGATCATCGGCAATGCGACGGCACAAAAGGATGATATGCAGGCAAAGGGCGATTGTATCGAGAGCACCGACGGCTTTTCAAAACTCAAGATCACTGGTCACGCACATATCGACAAGGGCGTTGCCAAGGCGGAAGGAGAACAGCAATGATAGAGGGTAAGATGAAGAAGGCGACGAAATTCATCACGGCATCGGTTTTCGCACTGATGCTGACAGCACTGCCCATCTTGACGGCAAGTGCTGCGGGCGAAGGGGCATCCCTCGATGCCGATACGGTGGAATACGACATGAAAACAGGGCTTGTGACTGCGACGGGCAATGTTTTAATGAAGCAGGGCGATGTAAGGGTTGCAGGCGCACATGCAATGTATAACCACAAGACACAGCAAGGTCTTATCGAAGGGAATGTCATCGCGGTTCGCGGTGATATGCGCATGACATGCGCGAAGATGACGACGGACGGCGCAGGGCATATGCTGGCGACAGGCGATGTTCACGGCACGCAGCTCGATAAGACCTTCTCTACCCAACAGGTCGATTACTATCCGAATGACAACGACCATGTCATCATGGCGTCGGGTGGTATTTTGACGAGTGCGAACGGTACCTTTACGGCAGCGCATGTCGAAGGCTGGCTGAAGGACGAGCACTATGTCGGCACGGGAGATGCGCATCTGGTAAGTCCGCCGCGCAACATTGAAGCAGGCGGCGACCGCTTCGAATATTATGGACAGGCGGATCCAAAAGCGATCATCACAGGGAATGCATGGGCACTGCAGGACAACAATACGATGCACAGCAACCGTATGACGATCTACCTTGCCAACAATGGGCAGGCTGCAGTACAATAAAAAATCTACAGATAAAAATCAGTCTGGATTTGCGTAAATGCGTGAAGACATGTGAAGATACAGAGACATGTCATAGAGGAAGGCAGAGACGTGCATGCACATTGAGGCAAGGAATCTGGTTAAAAAATTCAAGGGGCGAACGGTTGTTGACCACGTTTCTCTTCGCGTGGACAAGGGAGAAATCGTCGGCCTCCTAGGACCGAACGGCGCGGGAAAGACGACGAGCTTTTACATGATCATCGGTATTGAACGGCCGGACGACGGCGAGGTTTACCTTTCGGACATTTGCATCACGCAGCTTCCGATGAACCGGCGTGCCCGTCTCGGCATCAGCTATCTGACGCAGGAAGCGTCGATCTTTCGAAAGCTCTCTGTGAAGGACAACATCATGGCGATCCTCGAGACGACACATCTGACGCGCGCCGAACGGCGCACGAAGTATGAAGAGCTCATCGAAGAGTTCCACATCGGTCATGTCGTCAAGCGAAAGGGTACGGAACTTAGCGGAGGCGAGCGCCGCCGTGTTGAGATCGCGCGCTGCCTTGCGCTGGAGCCAGAGTTCATTCTTCTCGACGAACCCTTTGCGGGCGTCGATCCGCTCGCCGTTGCAGACATTCAGGAAATCATCCAATATCTAAAAAAGCGTGGTATGGGCATCCTCATCACCGACCACAATGTCCGCGAGACACTTCAGATCGTCGATCATGCGTATATTCTGAGCGAGGGAAAGGTTCTTCTTGAAGGGGATGCCGAGACGATCGCTGAAAGCCCGGTGGCAAGAAAATTCTATCTTGGCGACAATTTCCGCATGTGAGCAGGAGACGTATATGCATATCAGAATCTTAGACCGCTATATCTTCCGGGAAGTTATTCTTACATTCTTCTTTGGCATATGCGCATTCTCTGCCGTCTTCATCGGTTCGGGCACGCTCTTTAAGATTGCCCGCTACATCACGGATTACGGTGCATCGCTTTCTGCCGTTCTAAAAATCT
Organism: uncultured Mitsuokella sp.; assembly: GCA_963550265.1. GTDB lineage: Bacteria > Bacillota > Negativicutes > Selenomonadales > Selenomonadaceae > AWVT01. The sequence continues at coordinate 12,965 of CAUVCH010000007.1, forward strand.
TCGTCCTGGGGCTCCCGAGCGTCATCATGTGGACGTTTCCGATGTCCATGCTCCTCGCAAGCCTGATGACGATGGGGCGCATGTCTTCTTCGAGTGAGATCATAGCGATGAAGTCCTGCGGCGTCAGTTTCACGCGCATTGCAACGCCGGTTCTCATCTTGGGGCTCTTAATCAGCGTCGTCGCCATGGCGTTTAACGAATATGTCGTTCCTTGGGCGAACACGGCGTATCAGAATGTCGTATACTATGAGATTCAAGGCAATACAGGGATGAAGTCACAGGAGCACGTCATCTTGAAGGACGTTCAGAAAGGGCAGATTCAGCGGCTCGCCTATGCGCGTTACTATGATGCCGATGCAGAGCGCCTGACGAGAGTCACGCTTCAGAACTTCGATGCAGAGGGCAGAATCCGCCAGGTGGAAAATGCCGAGTATGCCGAGTGGACGGGGTCGAAGTGGACGATGCACAATGGCATGATCTACGACATTGAAGAAAGCGCGGACAACGAAAAGGACAAACAGAAGGGCGCAGAGAACGCGGGGGAGGAAAAAGCTGCCACAGACGTCCGCCGCACGCTTCGCTTTGATACGCAGGTTCTCCCGATCGCCGCATCGCCGAAGCAGATCAATCGCGAACAGAAGAAACCGGAAGAACTTACGATGAAGGAACTTCGCGCACAGATCAATATCATGAAGACGCAGTATGTCGATACGAAAAAGCTTGAAACCGAGCTTTATCAGCGTGTCACCGTTCCGATGGCAAGCCTTATCTTCGCCCTTGTCGGCGTTCCGCTCGGGATGCAGTCAACGCGCAACGCATCCTCGGCGGGCTTTGCGATGAGCGTCATCATCATATTCTTCTACTACGCGCTGATGACGATGGGCAATGCACTCGCGCGCGGCGGCATACTTCCGGCCATGTTTGCGGTCTGGCTGCCGAACATCGTCGGACTCATTGTCGGCGCAATTCTCTTTAAGCGTGCAGCAAAATGAGCTTCGTCCTATTTCCCTTTGACGCATTTGTTTCCAAGTCGTATGGAAAGGTGGTTTTCGTATGTATGGCGTAGTCCTCGTCGCCGTCCTGCTCGTCATGGGCGGCGCCATCGCCTTTATCGGCGACCGCCTGGGCACGCGCGTCGGAAAGAAGCGGCTATCTATCTTCGGGCTTAGGCCGCGCCACACTTCAATTCTCGTTACAATTGTGACGGGCATCTGCATCACGGGCGCGACGTTTGGCATCATGTCTGCCGTTTCAGAAAATGTCCGCACGGCGCTTTTCGGTATGGAAAAACTGAACGCACGCATGGCGAATACGGAGAAGAACCTCGCCGAACGCACGCAGGATCTTGCCGAGGCGACGGAGCAGAAGGCGCTTGCCGATAAGGATCTCAAGAAGTCGCAGGAAGATGTGCAGAAGCTGCGCGATGAGCAGGAGAGTCTTCGTGCAGAATCCGCGCAGCTAAAAGAGGGAAATACGCGTCTCTCGAGTGAAAATGCACAGCTTTCGGCAGAGAACGGCAGCCTTGCCGGAGAAAATAAGCAGCTGACGAGCGAAAACAGCAGCCTTGAAACGCGCAATGACCAGCTCTCCGGCGAAAATCAGTCGCTGGGACAAAAAAATGAGCAGCTTACAACGGACAACAAGGCGCTTGAGACGCGTGCCAAGCAGCTGACAGACGGTCTTGTCAATATGCGCGAAGGTAATATCGTCTACCGTGCAGGCGAGGTCATTGCCAGCGGCATCGTTCGCGGCAATCGTCCGATACCGGAGGTTCGCCGTGACATGGAAGCGCTCGCGAACCTTGCGGGGCGCGATGTCTCACAGCGCATGGGGAAAAACGTTGCAGAGGACAGCCTTTGGCTCTACCAACCGGAGTTCGAGTCTGCTATCGGCACGATCGCAAAGAGTCCAAAGGACATGGTCGTTCGCATCGTCGCTGCCGGAAACCTCCTGCACGGCGAGCCGGTTCGCACGTCGATTGCGCTCTACCCGAACAGCATCATCTATCGTGACAATGAACTTATCCTTGCCCGCCCGGTAACGATCCAAAATGGGGCGGAAGCTGAGGGTATCGTCATGCAGTTCCTGCGCGATATCAACGGTGCGGCAACGGGACGCGGCATGCTGCCGGATCCGATCCGTGGCACCGTTGGCATCATGGACGGTGCACAGTTCTTCGCATTTGTCAACAAATTGGCAAATGAGCGCGGGAATATGGTTCTCTCCGCTTATGCCAAAGGCGCAACGGATGCGCTCGGTCCCCTTCGTCTGGATCTTCGTATGGAGCGTGCGCATCAGGGAGGCTATTGAGTGGACAGGAGAGATAAAGAGGAATCCGCGGGCGGTACGGTCTTTTCCGGCAACGTCGCTGCGCTCGATCCCGGTCGTGATAAATGCGGCTTTGCCATATTGGCAGCGGATGGAAAAGTCTTGCTGCAGCGCGTCATCGAGACGAAGCATTTGGAAGCAGAAGTTGAAAAGGCTTGGCAGACGCCGGGCTTTTCCTGCCTTATTGAGGGAAATGGAACGACGAGCAAGGCGGCAAGGACGCGAATCCGTCAGCTTCTGCCGAAGCTTAAGATTTCGGTCGTGGATGAATATCGGACAACGGAGATGGCGAAGAAAGCGTATTGGCGGGCGCATCCGCCGAAAGGACTCTTTCGCCTCATCCCGACGACGATGCGCGTTCCGCCCGTCCCTGTCGACGATTATGTTGCTGTGATTCTCGCGAGAAGGGCGCTTGGCCTAAACAGCATGGAGTAAATTGAGGGTGAGGAAATGGGGTTTATGAAGAGCACGCAGACGCGTCCCGATTGGGACGAATATTTCTTGGATATCGCAAGGGCGGTCGGCAGGCGTGCAACCTGCCTTCGCCGCCGCTACGGTGCTATCATCGTCAAGGATCGGATCATCGTCAGCACCGGCTATAACGGTGCGCCGCGCGGTGAGGCGAACTGCATTGATACCGGCATTTGCGAGCGCGAGCGTCTGCACGTCCCGAAGGGTGAGCGCTATGAGCTTTCAAAAGCCGTCCATGCTGAGCAGAACGCCTTGATCAATGCAAATCCGAGTGATATGGAAGGAGCGACAATTTACATCGTGGGCGTCAATGCGAACGGTACACTTGCAAGCGGAAAACCCTGCCTTCTCTGCCGCCGCATGATCGTCAATGCCAAAATTAAGGAAACCTGCTATTATGAGACGGATGGCAGTGTCGTTCACATTGCGCCGCAGGATATCCGGGATTAAAACTGGAAAATGTCGTTTAAGAAGTCCGCCGGTTTTTAATTACAAGTTAAC
>CAUVCH010000008.1:0-16179 GCA_963550265.1 uncultured Mitsuokella sp.
ACGGCGATGATGTTGACGTAGGGGCTCGTCTTATCCTCCATGAAGAGGGCGTCCTTTGTTGGGACGAGATTGGCCTGCATCGCGTAGTTCGTGTTGATGACGGCGAGCGTCACATCGTCAAGCGTACGGGGAACCTGAGCGGCTTCGACTTCTTGAAATTTCAAATGTTTCAGGTTATCGGCAATGTCGTTGACGGTTGCCTTTTCATTGACGCCGTCTTTAAGCTTGAGCAGTCCTGCCTTTTCGAGGAGGAGCAGCGAGCGGCCGCCGTTGGTCGGATCATTCGGAATGGCGACCGTTGCACCGTCCGGCACGCTCGTCAGATCCTTGAGCTTTTTCGAGTAGATGCCCATCGGTTCGATGTGGATAGCACCCGCGTTTACGAGGTGGACTTCCGGATGTTCTTCCATAAAGTTATTGAGGTAGGGAAGATGCTGGAAGAAGTTTGCATCGAGTTCCTTGTCGTTGACGGCAAGATTCGGCTGTACATAGTCGTTGAATTCGACGATTTCGAGGTGAATGCCCTGCTGCTCGAGGATTGGCTTTACCTGCTCGAGAATCTCGGCATGCGGCACGCTTGTCGCACCGATTTTGAGCATCTTGACATCATCGCCTTCATGCTTGCCCATGCAGCCGGTAAGCGCGAGGAGGGAGAGCAGGAGCGCGGCAAATACTGCGAAATATTTTTTCATGAGGATACCTTCTTTCTATGGGGTATTTTAAATCTGCGTTAAATGTTACGGACGTTTTGAAAGGTGACCTTTCGGCTGCAAAAGAGGAAGCCGCTTATCGCTTATCCAATCGCTTGACCAGTCGATTGCCAAGGAACTGCACAGCCTGTACGAGGACAATCAGGAGGATGACCGTTGCGAGCATGACTTCGGGGCGGAAGCGCTGGTAGCCGTAGCGGATCGCAAGGTCGCCGAGGCCGCCGCCGCCGACCGCGCCCGCCATGGCGGATTCACCGACGAGCGAGATGACGACAGTCGTGAGCTGAGATGCGATGCTCGGCATGGCCTCCGGCAGCAGCACCTTCCAAATGATCTGAAAGGGTGTCGCGCCCATGGATTCTGCGGCTTCGACGAGGCCGTAGGGGACTTCTTTTAAGCTCGTTTCAACCTGGCGCCCGATGAAGGGGATCGCAGCGATGACGAGCGGCACCATCGCCGCGGTCGTCCCGATGGCCGCGCCGACGAGCAGGCGCGTAAAGGGGATGATGGCGACGAGGAGAATGATGAAGGGAATCGAGCGAATCGCGTTGACGACGGCACCGATGCCCTTATTGAGCGCTGGGGATTCCAGTATGCCGCCCTTCGCAGTCGTATGGAGCAGGACGCCGAGCGGCACGCCAACCGCCGTCGAAAGCACCATGGAGACGACGACCATGTAGACCGTCTCGCCCAGTGCCTTAGAGAGCAGCGGCAGAAGATCTGCGGACATAGCCGATCACCTCCTCTTTGAGGTCTTTCTGGGAAAGGTAGGCGAGCGCTTCTTTGATGTGCTCTTTACTGCCGCGCAGACCGATGATCATCCGGCCAAACGGCACGGATTGAATCTGGTCGAGGTTGCCGAAAAGGAGCGTGACCTCGATATCGCTGCAGCGACGAATCATCTCTGCGATGACAGGATCGTCTGCGCTCTTGCCGAGGAAGGTCAGGCGCAGCAGCAGATAGGCATCTTCGCTGTAGGTACTTTCCACCTTGCCGCCGCGAAATGCCGCGGGAAGCTCATTTGAGAGCAGCGCGCTGATGAATTCCTTTGTGATGGGCTGCTGCGGGTTCGTGAAGACGTCGATGACGCTGCCCTCTTCTGCTATGCTGCCGCCGTCGATGACAGCGACCTTCGTGCAGATGTCCTTGATGACCTGCATCTCGTGCGTGATGATGACGATGGTCAGCCCGAGTTTTTTATTGATGTCGCGCATCAGGGCGAGAATGGATTTTGTCGTCTGCGGGTCAAGCGCGCTGGTCGCTTCGTCGCTTAAAAGAACCTTCGGCTCAGATGCCAGAGCGCGGGCGATGCCGACGCGCTGTTTCTGACCGCCGGAGAGCTCCGCGGGATATCGCCCGCCCATGCCCTCAAGCCCGGTGAGTGTGAGAAGCGGCGCGACCTTCTCTTGAATTTTCTTCTCCGGCGTGTGCGCGAGGCGCAGCGGAAAGGCGATGTTGTCGTAGACCGTCGCGCTCGAAAGCAGGTTGAAGTGCTGAAAGATCATCCCGATGTCTTTTCGTGCGCGGCGAAGCTCCCCTTCTTTCATCTTCGTCAGGTCTTTGCCATCGACGATGACAGAGCCTTTTGTCGGGCGTTCGAGCATGTTGATGCAGCGGATGAGCGTTGACTTTCCCGCGCCGGAACGTCCGATGATGCCGTAGATATCGCCGCGCTCGATGGTGAGATCGATGCCCCTTAATGCCGTGACCTTTCCCGCCGCGCTCTCGTATGTCTTTACGATGCCGCTAAGCTCGATCACAGGCGATCACCTCCAAACAAAAAATAGAATTATTACACAATTTAAAGCTAGCACAAGGCGGCGGCTTTGTCAATGAAAATGGGTTACATGGCAAGCCCGCATGCTGTATGTTTCTGTCATAAACGTTATGAAAGCGTGCGGTGCTTGTAGGTTTCCTCTCTTGAAATCTACAAGAGACATGATATAATGACAGGGATTTCTTTTGTATACAGACGGCGCGGTTTATGCGCGCTGCGGAGAGGGGCGTTTTTTTGCTGGGGCGTGCAAAGTATCGGGATATTGAAGAAAAGGTCATGCGCGGCGAGCGGCTGACGAAGGACGATGGGCTGCGCCTTTTCGCGTGCCCGGATCTCTCTTGGCTCGGCGCTCTTGCCGACCATGTGCGGCGCGAGAAATGCGGCGACATCGTCTATTATAACGTCAACTGCCATGTCAACCTCACGAACATATGCACCTCACATTGTAAGTTCTGCGCATTCGGCCGCGACGCAGAGGATAAGGGCGCTTATGCGATGCAGATGGCGGATGCGATTGCCGTCGTCGAAGACGCGAAAAAGGATCCGGATCTCGCGGGGCTTCACGTCGTCTCCGGGCTGCATCCCGACTGGACGTTTGAGGATTATCTCTCACGTGTCGAGCTTCTCCACACGCGCTTTCCAGAGCTCTATATGAAGGGCTTTACAGGTGTCGAAATCACGCACTTTGCGAAGATTTCCGGCAAGAGCGTCGAGGAAGTCCTGCGGCTTTTGATGGAGCGCGGCGGTCTTTCCGCCATCGCAGGGGGCGGTGCGGAGATCCTCTCCGACCGCGTCCGCGGCGAGCTGTGCCCGAACAAGGCGACGGCGAGGGAGTGGCTGGATGTGCATCGCACGGCGCACGGTCTGGGGCTTAGGAGCAATGCTTCGATGCTCTACGGCCATATCGAGACGCTGGAAGAGCGCGTCGACCACCTTCTGACGCTTCGTGCATTGCAGGACGAGACGGGCGGCTTTCAGACCTTCATCTGCTTCCCATTCCTTCCCGCGAACACCGAGCTTGGGCAGCAGGTCAAGCAGACGAGTCTCTGGGATGATCTGCGGACAATGGCGATTTCCCGCCTGCTGCTCGACAATTTCACGAACATTAAGGCGTATTGGGTTATGCTGACCGTTCCCGTCGCTCAAGTCGCGCTCTCTTTCGGTGCCAACGACATTGACGGCACGGTGCACAAGGAGACCATTCTCCATGACGCCGGTGCTGCCAGCCCCCGCGCGCTCACCGAGGACCGCATCATCCGCATCATACGGGAAGCGGGGCGCATTCCGGCATCGTGTGACTGCAACTTCAACATCATCCATCGGTATGGCTGAAAGAGGCTGGCTAAGGCGTGATCTTTGGCGCGGCGCACGAGCGCTGCGCCTTTCGTTCATTTTTGGCGGGGGAAAGAGAGGTTTTTGATGGAAATACAAACGGCACGAGAGAAAGCGATGGCAGGCGAGCGGCTTTCTCTGGCGGACGCGATGGCGCTCTACGAGGAGAATGACCTGCTCTTTCTCGCAGATGCTGCCAGGCGCGCAAAGGAGAGAAAGAGCGGCAAGAAGGTCTTTTACACCGTCAACCGCCACATCAATCTGACGAATGTCTGCTCCTCAAACTGCCCACTCTGTGCCTTTCAGGTCGAAGAAGGGGATGCGCGCGGTTTTACACTGGAAAAGGCAGATATCGAAAGGATTCTTGCAGATGCGAAGCAGACGAAGAATCTTTCTGAGGTTCATATCGTCTCCGCCCTTCACCCCGACAAGCCGTTTTCCTATTACAGGGACATCGTACAGATGGTAAAGGCAGCACTGCCGGCCGTCGACGTCAAGGCATTTACCCCGGTCGAGATCGTGAACTTTGCCAAGTTAGAACATCGTTCGGTCGAAGCGATCTTAAGGGAACTCAAGGAAGCGGGGCTTGTGAGCCTGCCGGGCGGCGGCGCGGAGATCCTCTCTGACCGCGTGCGCGAGATCATTTGTCCGAAAAAGGCGACGCGTGCGGAGTGGATCGAGACGATGAAGACCGCACACAAGCTGGGCATCCGCACGAATGCCTCCATGATGTACGGCCATGTGGAAACGGCAGAGGAGCGCATCGAGCACCTTTTGACGCTTCGGGACATCCAGGATGAGACCGGCGGCTTTCAAGCTTTTATGCTCTTTCCGTTTCACCCGGCGCATACGAAGCTTGCCGAAGAATATGAAATCTCGCGCGCGGGCTCTTGGGAAGACCTCAAGATGCTGGCACTCAGCCGCCTTGTCCTTGATAATGTCGACCATTTCAAGGCGTTTTGGGTCATGCTGACCCTGCCGATTGCCCAACTCGCGCTCGGCTTCGGTGCCGATGACCTGGACGGCACGATCGGTGAGGAAAAGATCATCCATGCTGCCGGCGCAAAGACAGGCACGGGCATCACGAAGGCTCATCTTCGCACACTCATCAAAGAAGCGGGATACCTTCCGGTGGAGCGCGATACGTTCTATCACGAAATAGCGGCACGCGGCGAAAAGGCAGAGTGATTTTCATGCATGCAGAAAGGGAAGGCAGGATGAAGGCAAGGGAAGCAGAAGAACTCTTAGCGCACGGTGATCTCATCGCGCTCGGCCAGGCGGCCGATGCGGAGCGGGCAAAGCGATTCGGTGACCGCGTGACGTTCATCGTCGATCGAAATATCAATTACACGAATATCTGCCAGAGCGCGTGTAAGTTTTGCGCCTTTTATAAGGACGCGGACGAGCCGGGGGCATACCTTCTCGGCTATGATGCGATTTTGAAGAAAGTCGGGGAGACGAGTGCGGCGGGCGGCACGCAGGTCATGATTCAGGGCGGGCTTCATCCCGACCTCGACCTCGACTTCTTTCTCGACATGCTTCGCCGCATCAAGAAGCGCTATCCTGCCATTGTCATCCACTCCTTTACCGCGACGGAAGTCTTCTACCTTGCGCGAAAAGCAGGACTTTCTATCGAGGAGACCTTGAAACGCCTGCAGGATGCAGGTCTTGCAAGTCTGCCGGGTGGTGGTGCGGAAATCCTCGTCGACCGTGTGCGCGCGCGCATCAGCCCAAATAAAATCTGTACAGAGGACTGGCTCCGTGTCCATCGTACGGCACATAAGATCGGTATGGAGAGTACGGCGACTATGGTCATCGGCTTTGGCGAGACGATGCGCGACCGTGTCGAGCACATGGAAACGATTCGGAAGCTGCAGGAAGAGACGGGCGGCTTTCGCGCCTTTATCACTTGGACATACCAGCCGGGGCACACGGAGCTTGGCGGCGAGAAGGCGAGTGCTTGGGATTATATGCGGACGCTTGCCGTCACGCGCCTCTTTATGGATAACGTCAGTCATATACAGGGGTCTTGGGTCACGCAGGGCGAGCGCATCGGGCAGCTGACCTTGGGCTTTGGCGCCGACGACCTCGGGAGCATCATGCTTGAGGAAAACGTCGTCCGCGCTGCCGGCACGCGCTACGATATGAGCATACAAAAGATGATCCGCATGATTCGGGGCGCTGGAAGAACGCCCGCACAGCGCGATACAAAGTATCGTGTTCTGCGGACGTTTGCCGATGAAAAGTGAATTAATTAGTATAAAGGAGCATGGCAGATGAACGATCAAATTCCTGCAGCAGCATTTGGCATCGTTGGTGGTTCGGGAACGCTTTCCAGTGACTTTCCCGCGCATTCACCCGCAGGCGATGTCAAAATTCTAGCGGACAACCTTCATTTTGAAACGCCGTACGGGGAGAGCCCTGCGATGCGGCTCTTTTCTGTCGGTGAGAAGCGCGTCCTCACGGTGAAGATGCATGGCTGGCGCTCAGGCGTCACGCGCGCGGACGCCTCAAGACAGATCTTTCATGTCTTTCGTGCGGCGGGCGTGAAGCGCGTTTTGTCGGAAGGCGGGGTCGGTACAGCAAATACGCTGTTGGACATTCGCGACTTTCTGATTCCCGACGACTACATTGACCTTACGATGCGAAAGGACGTCATGCTTGACGGGCGCTATCTCCTCGTCATGCGCGATGCGCTCTGCCCGGAGCTTAGAAAGACACTCCTTTCCGCGACGAAGAAGCGGTTTTATGGGCGTATCTTTGACCGCGGCGTCTATGCCTGTACGGACGGCAGGCATTTTGAAAGCCCGGCAGAAGTCGCCATGCTGAAAGGCCATGCCGATATCATCGGGCAGAGCATCTGTCCGGAAGTCTATCTGGCAAGGGAGATTGGCGCTTGTTATGCCGGGCTTTACTATACGGTGAACTACGGCGAAGGCATTAAAAAGTGGTCGCACGAAACGCTTTCTGAAATCTTCTACGACGACGCGCCGATGATCGGTGAAATCCTCTTGGAGACGATTCGAGAGACGGATGTCGACGCGCATCACTGCGCGTGTCCATCGCTTCGCAAAGAGACGCTCCTAAAAGAGGTCTATAGCGAAGCCTCTGCCAAAGGATGAGGCAATTTTTTCAGAAGCGCTCGATGGCGCGGTTGACACGGACACCGAGAAAGGCTGCGGCAAGGCACTTGATGATATCGCCTGGGATGTAGGGCAAAACAGCCATGAAGATCGCTTGCTGAAGTGTGATATCCATCAGAAGTATCATGGAGATAAGCCCACCGACGTAGGTCAGCGGAATGCCGACGACGATATCGACGAGCGCATAACGCTTGAAGGATATGTTCTTTCCCTTGAGCGCGCTGATGATCGGGTAGGCGATGACCCATGCGATGATATAGCCGCCCGTCGGTCCTAAGAGCCTGCCGAAACCCGCCGTACCGCCGACAAAGACCGGAAGCCCGACCGCCCCCATCAGCACGTAGATGACGAGAGCGATGAACGTTTGCTTAGGCGGCAGGACGAATGCCGTGACGCCGAGCGCAAGTGTCAGTGCCGTGACCATGCCGGGGGTGAAGGGGAGCGGAAAGGAAATGTACGCCGTGACGCAGCAAAAGGCGACACAGAGCGCCATCTTTGTGAGAGCGTGAATGGAAAAGGATGAAGTTTGCATGTGGATGCCTTTCTTTTTAATGAGATAGAATGTTTTTGCACGCATGACGATGAAGCGGCTTTTTTATGCGGTTGACGGAGGCGAAAGTAAGGGCAGGTTCGCGTTTGATGAGACCTGTCTCAAACGCCAGGCGATAAAACGTCTGCAGTCCGTCGATATAGGCGTCGGTGAGCGCCCATTGAATGGTCGGTCCCAAGTAGTCCTCAAGTTCTGCTCTTTGAAAGACAAGCGGTATCTTTGCGTGCGCTCGGCGGGTGATGGCCTCTCGAATGACGGCTGCACGGTGATGCAGACCGTAGCGAAAGCCGTCCGTGATGCGGTTGTAGACAAGCTGCAGGTCGTTCGGAAAGGCATGGGCAAATGTTTTATTGGCTACGAAGAGTGCGTAGACCATCTTTTTTCCCGTGAGAGCTTTCCATTCGGTGCCGATGTCATAGTAATAGTAGGCCGGATTTCGATGATGGTAGAGCCAAAGGGCATCGTCACCGATAAAGAGAGCCGCCGTCTGTCCCTCGGGCACGGGCGTATCCGGCAGCAGCGGCTGTACGCTGTAGGTCGGTGCGGCGGCGTACTTCTTTGAAAGGATGATCTTGACGAGCGCATGGCTCGTCTCACTTTTTTGGGTAAGGGCGATGGGAGATGTGCCGATTTGCTCGATGGGTACGCGCGAGACGAGAAGAATGCTCTTGACTGCTCCGTCAGCACTGATGCAGACGTCTGGAAGGATGACGAGGTCGTCCGCTTTTTTTGCGTAGAGGATGGATGAAACGTTGCTGACGTCTAGCGCGCCCTCTCGTATGGCGCGGTTGAGCTGGCTGGGAACGCCGCAGCAGATATTGATGTCTGGTGCCTGATGATGGCGATAGGCGTAGCCGAGCGGCGTGACGTTCAAAAAGTCGATGTGGCCGACATTGGGCTGAGGCAAGTCGCAGCCTCCTTTCTTGCTTCCTGCAAAAAACTATCCTATATTATACACGAAAGATAGGGGAAGTTGAAGAAAAATCCTCATGCTTTTCTTCGTATTTTCGCGTCTTTGACTGGACAAAGAGGGACAAAGGGCATAGGATAAAACGCATGAGATTTTCTGTAAGGGTTTTCTAACGTGAAAGGAGCGTTTTATGGAAAGAGGGAGTTTTTCTACGCGGCTGGGGTTCATCCTGGTCTCGGCGGGGTGTGCGATCGGGCTTGGCAATGTCTGGCGCTTTCCCTATATCGTTGGCATGTACGGCGGCGCGTCGTTCGTCGTTATCTATCTCATCTTTCTCGCAATCTTGGGGCTCCCCATCATGGTCACAGAGTTTGCTGTCGGGCGCGCGAGCGTTCGAAGCCTTGCGATGTCATTTGATACGCTCGAGCCGAAAGGAACGAAGTGGCATCTTTATAAATATTTTGGCATTGCGGGCAACTTGCTCCTGATGATGTTCTATACGACCATTTCGGGCTGGATGCTCTACTATCTCTATAAGATGGCAGTCGGCGGTTTTGACGGGCTCGATGCCGCAGGTGTTGGAGAGGTCTTCGGCGGCCTTCTCGCGAGCCCGGGCGTGATGGCAGGAAACATGATTGCGGTCGTCCTGCTCTGTGGCGGTGTCTGCTACCTCGGCGTCAAGGCGGGCGTCGAGCGCATTACAAAGTGGATGATGATCTGCCTGCTGCTCCTGATGGTTGTCCTCGCCGTCAACTCGATTCTCCTTCCAGGAAGCGGCGAAGGCCTTCGCTATTATCTGTATCCGGATTTCAGCCGTCTGGCGGAATACGGCGCGCAGGAGGTCATCTTCGCTGCCATGGGACAGGCGTTCTTCACGCTGTCGCTCGGCATCGGTGCGCTGGCGATCTTCGGCAGCTATATCGGCAAGCGGAAGTCACTGACGGGTGAGGCGATTTGGGTCACTGTGCTCGATACCTTTGTCGCAATCATGGCGGGACTTATTATCTTTCCTGCGTGCTTTGCCTTTGGCGTGAATCCATCCTCCGGACCGAACCTCCTCTTTGTGACGCTGCCGAATGTCTTCATTCATATGTCGTTCGGCAGACTCTGGGGGGCGTTGTTCTTCCTCTTTATGGCATTTGCGTCGTTTTCAACTGTCATCGCAGTTTTTGAGAATTTGATCTGTGCCTTTTTAGAGCTTCTTCGTATCGACCGCAAGATCATCATTCGCTGGGGCATGCTCCTCATCATCCTCTTGTCGCTTCCCTGTGTCTTTGGCTTTAATATCTGGTCGGACTTTCAGCCGCTCGGCAAAGGCTCCGGCGTGCTGGATCTCGAGGATTTCCTCGTCAGCAACAACATCCTTCCGCTCGGCAGTCTCGTCTATCTTGTGTTCTGCACGAGCCGCTATGGATGGGGATGGAAGAATTTCATCCGCGAGGCCAACACCGGCAACGGCATTCGCTTTCCGCATGCAATACGCTTCTATGCGACTTGGATTCTGCCGCTTATCGTCCTTTATATCTTTGTGGCAGGATATTGGGCAAAGTTCTTCTCTTAAAAAATGTCAGAAACAGCCTGCTTGAGCGGCAGGCTGTTTTTTTTGAAGAATTCTGTCCCTTGAAGTGATTTTTATTGCGATTTTTGCATCTTTATGGCGTGTTTGCAGAATTTGCTAAAGCAATTGCAGATGGAACATGCCGCTGGTCTTGTATCGGGCATTTGTCTATGATATAATGTCCTGCGTGATATCTCAGAATCCATTAGCTTTAGCTATGGGAACTTTAAGATATGGCAGTATAAATTTGGTGCTAAAAATAATAGATGCATTTTATGTGGCATTGTGAAAAGCAGAAAGCAGTTGTCATTTGGAAGGGGCTAAAGTAGAAATATGTTCGGCATGTCAATGGATATCGGAATCGATCTCGGTACGGCTAATGTTCTCGTTTATGTGCGCGGAAAGGGCATCGTTCTTCGGGAATCATCGGTCGTTGCTTTAGATAAGGATAAAAATGCAGTGCTTGCTATCGGCGAAGAGGCGCGTCAGATGATCGGGCGTACGCCGGGCAACATCGTTGCTGTCCGCCCTCTTCGCGACGGTGTGATCGCCGACTACAGCATTACGGAGAGCATGCTCCGTCATTTTATCGAGAAGGTCGTCGGCCGCAGTTTTGTCTTTCGCCCGCGCATCATGGTCTGCATTCCTTCAGGGTGCACGAAGGTCGAGCAGCGCGCGGTGCAGGAAGCCGCGGAGCAGGCGGGGGCCCGTCATGTGCAGCTGATTGAGGAACCGCTGGCAGCGGCGCTTGGCGCAGGGCTGGATATCGTCCAGCCGCAGGGCTCGATGGTCATCGATATCGGCGGCGGCACGACGGATATCGCCGTCATCAGTCTCGGCGGCATTGTGACGAGCGAATCGCTTCGCATCGCGGGCGACAAGTTTGACGAAGACATCACTTCGTATATCAAGCGTCGGTACAATCTGATGATCGGCGAGCGCACGGCAGAGGAAATCAAATTTACGGTCGGCGCTGCGTTTCCGGAGGCGCGAAATGAGATGATGGAAGTACGTGGCCGCGATCTTTTGACAGGACTTCCGAAGACGATTGAGATGACGACGGCGAATGTGGCAGATGCCCTCGAGATTTCTGTGCGCCGCATCGTCGACGGGGTCAAGAAAGTTCTCGAGGAAACACCGCCAGAGCTTGCAGCAGATATCATGAATAATGGCATCATCATGACGGGCGGCGGCGCCATGCTCTATGGACTCGATGAACTCATCCGTCGTTCGACGGACATACCGACGGCGCTGGCAGAGGATCCGCTGTCCTGTGTAGCAATCGGCTGCGGTGTAGCACTTGATAGCTTGGAGAAATTTGACGGCAAGGCGGTAAATTTACGCCTTGGCAGATGATAGCATAGTATAGGCGGGTGGTTGAAGCTTTGAAACATACGATAGGGCGCCTTGCAGCTCTGACTTTGGTGGGCGTATCTCTTTTTTCTCATATAGCATTTGCAGACGTCAAAGAAGTGCGCTTCAGCAGCACGGATGCGCGCGATCGCATCGTCTTTGATCTTGACAAAAGCGATGCCTATCAGGCTGAACTTGCCAAGGACGATACAACCCTGCTTTTGACTCTGCCGAAGGCAAAGAAGGGGTTCCGCCGTCTGCCCATCAAGGGGGCGCGCATTTCATCTGCAACCTATCAGGTGAAGAGGGACAAGCTGCTTGTCTCCTTGACGCTTCGCCCTGGCATGGTGTATGAGGCGCATACGCTGGAGAATCCCGCGCGCATCTTTGTCGATGTTCGCGACAAGAGCGAAGAGAAAAAGAAACAGAAGACAATAGCCAAGCGGCCCGCGCCTTCGGCCGCACAAGAGGTGCTTCCAGCAGGACATGCGGGCACAGAAGATGGTGCCTATATCGAGACGCCTGCGGCCGGGCTTACGAAGACGAGCCTTGCTTATTGGGATGACCGCGGTCAGATATCCGCGTGGATTCTCCGTGCGGATAAGTCGAAGTACCGCTTGGAGCTCGCACTTGCCAAGGGCGTGGTACCGGGGGTCGAGCCTGTTTTGCAGACGGCTGCCAGAACAGGAGCAACGGCGGCGATCAATGCCTCGTACTTTGCGGGCAATGGTGATCTCATCGGAACCACGCGCATCGGCGGAAAGACGGCGGGCACAACGTATTTCACGCGCAGCGCGATGGGCATCATGCCGGACGGCTCGACTGTTTTCGGCCCCATCTCCTATGACGGCAAGGTGACGATGAACGGCGTGACGCTTGGTGTTTCTGCCGTCGATGCCGAGCGCGGCGAAAACGGCGTTGTCCTCTATAACAGCAACTACGGCAAGCTGACGCGCACAAACGAATACGGCATGGAATACACGGTGCAAGGTGGCCGCGTGACCCATATTCAGGCGGGCAACTCGCGGATTCCAGAAGATGGCGTCGTCGTTTCCGTGCACGGTACGGCGATGGATGCCTATGCGGGTGCAGACGTGCGCGTCGGCGACCCTGTAGATATTCGCGAGGATCTCGGCGCAGCTTGGGAGAAGGTGCCGACCGTCATTGGCGTTGGTCCCCGCTTAGTTGAAGACGGGCGCGTACACGTGACGGCGAGTGAAGAACAGTTTCCGTCCGACATCCGCGTCGGACGTGCGCCGCGCAGCGCAGTCGGCGTGACAAAGGACGGCGACTATATCATCGCGGTTGTCGACGGCAGGCAGAGCCATAGTGTCGGTCTTACACTGACGGCATGGGCAGAGCTCCTGCTGAAATACGGTGCGTATAATGCCATCAACCTGGACGGCGGCGGCTCGTCTGAACTCGTCATCAACGGTGAGGTGCAGAACAGCCCGTCAGACGGACATGAGCGTTCGGTCGGTGCCAGTGTCGTTCTTCTGCGGCGCTGACGCGGGAAAGTCAGTCGTTTTCAGAACGTGGATAAGAAAATGGACGCAAGAGTATCTTTTTCGGTAAGGATGCTTCCTGCGTCCATACTTTTTTCATAAAATCATAGGAATTTCATCGCTGATACTTTTCTTTTCGTTGTTCTATGCTATAATAAAAGGCAATTTTATGACTTTCCTTTGAATGTTATAATTTTCCTACGGAATCCATAGAAAAACACAGTGGAATGTTGCGCGAAATATATTCGTCGCTGTTTTCATCATGAGGTGCTATCTTGCAGAAGTCTTTTCGTAAATCCATCAAGCGTGCGGCGGCAGCAGCCGCTCTTGCGCTTTCGTTTGCCCTTTTTCCTAAGGCAGGCTACGCACTCGATCCGATCATGCCGCTGGCGGAAGTCCAAGAGGGAATGCAGGGGACGGCGTATACGGTGGTCGATAGCTCGCGGGAGATCAAGACCTTTGGCGTCGACGTCATCCATCCGATTCTGCGCGGCAAGGGGGAAAATCCACTCATCATGGCGCGCGCTTATGGCTCCGTGGTCGAGGCAGCAGGCGGCATCCTCCAGGGCATGAGCGGCAGTCCCGTCTACGTGAACGGCCGCCTCATTGGTGCGGTGGCGCTCGGCTATAAGGACATGACGCCCTATACTTTTTTTATCACGCCGATCGAGGAGATGACGAAGCTCTGGGATATGCCGGATCTAAAGAATAAGACGCGGCTGAAGAGCATAAATCTCAAGGCGCACAGCGCGGACGGTGAGAAGAAGCCGGAAGCGGCGAAGCTCACTTTGGGCAAAGCATCGAGCATCGAAGATCAGCTTGCGGGAAAGAAAGCCGCAGATGAGGCGGAGACGAAGAAGCCCAAAGATAAGGAAAAGAAGAAAGATCTTCTCTATGTTTCAGGCTTCACGCCTGCGGGAACGAATTTCCTTGAAAAGCATCTGCAGGCGAAGGGCTTTAGCTGTCTGCCCGTCGATATCGGCGGTGCGGCATCTGGTGCGGTCGCAAAGGATCATGCCGTCCTGTATCCGGGCAGCTCTGTCGGCGTTGCGGTCGCGTATGGTGATTTTTCCATCTCAGGCGTCGGCACGGTGACAGCGACGCAGGGAAAGAAGGTCGTGGCATTCGGCCACTCCTTCCTGCATCGCGGCAACGTCAACTTCTTTATGACGGATGCGGATGTTTACGGTACGATTTCGGGCGTTTCGTCGGGCATGAAGATTGCAGGCATCGGCAGTGTCATCGGGCGCATCAATCAGGATCGTGAAACGGGCATTGCCGGTATTTTGGGGGAATACCCTTCCGCGGTTCCCATCCGTGTTCACGTACATGATGCGACGCTGGGGCGCGACGATACGTATACCTCGACCATCGCCTACGATGAAGACCTTCTTCCAACGCTTGCTGCAACGATTGCTTACGGTGCGATCGGAAAGACGAGCGATACGGTGAGCGCAGCGACGGCAGATGTCAAATTTACCATCCGCACGAATGCGACGGCAGGTGGTTCTTTCGAACGGCAGAATATGTTCTTCGGCACGACGGATGTGGGGCAGAATGCGGTCAATGAACTCCTCGCAGCTGTCGGTATCATCTGCACGAACAAAGAGCGCGAGTCGGATATCCTGGATATCAAGGTCGATATCAACATGGAGAATGGGCGCAAGACGGCTTCCATCGTCTCCGCTGTTCCGGAAAAGACGCATGTCGCACCTGGCGAGACGGTCATGATCAAGACAACCATCAAGCCGTATCGCCGCCCGGAAGAAACCGTAAACATTCCCTACAAGGTCGCTGGTACACAGCCAGCAGGGCCGCTTTCTCTCGACGTTCGCGGCGGTGGTTATGTGCCGTCTTCCTCGCCGCTTCTCGCCCTGACACAGGTGGGCGGTGATACATCGATGTCCGAAGTGCCGGAAGCCTCGACGGAGGATCAACTGAAGACGCTCAAAGAATCCGATCGCAACAATGTCATCACAGTAGCACCAGGGGCGCCCCTTAAGCCGCTTTCCAAAAGTGAAAAGCGCCGTATGGCACGCGCTGCGGCAGAGGCCGCGGCTGAAGCTGCAAAGCATAAGGCACAGCTCTTGCCGGGGGAAGAGGCTGCGCATCCAGGAGAAGTGAAATACGCGACGAATTACATCGTCGATAACGTCGTTCATACGGCCCTCGTGGTAGAAAAGAATAAGTAAATAGAGAAAAGATCGCAGAATTAATTCAGGATTGATTGTTAGGAGGAACCGTAGTCAAATGGAAAAATTGGTTATCCATGGCGGGAATCGTTTGAAAGGCCGCGTCAAGATCAGCGGCGCGAAGAATGCGGTGCTGCCGATCATTGCAGCCACGCTTCTCGGGCAGAATACGCAGAGCGTTTTAGACGAAGTCCCGGCATTGGAAGACGTGCATACGATTACGGAAGTCCTCCGAAGCCTCGGGGTTCAAGTTGCCTTCGATGCGTCAGCACATCGCCTCACCGTCGATGCAACCGGTGTTACAACCTGCGAAGCACCTTATGAGCTCGTCCGAAAGATGCGGGCATCCTTCCTCATCATGGGGGCACTTCTCGCTCGTTTTGGCAAGGCAAAGATTTCCCTTCCCGGTGGCTGCGCTATTGGTACACGCCCCATTGATCTCCATCTGAAGGGATTTGAAGCCCTCGGCGCAGAGATTAAGATCGGAGAGGGATTTATTGAAGCCGCTGCACTAAACGGCCTTGTTGGCACGCGGATCTATCTCGATTTTCCAAGTGTCGGCGCGACGGAAAACATCATGATGGCGGCATCCATGGCAAAAGGGCAGACTATCCTTGAAAATCCGGCGCAGGAACCAGAGATCGTCGATCTTGCCAACTATCTGAATGTCATGGGGGCAAAGGTGCGCGGTGCAGGCACGAATGTCATCAAGATCGACGGCATGCCGAAGCTCGAGGGACGCGAGTACACGATTATCCCGGATCGCATTGAGGCGGGAACGTACATGGTCGCGGCAGCGATGACGCAGGGCGATGTCTTTATCGAAAACGCCATCAGCGAACATTTGAAGCCCGTCATTGCAAAACTCCAGGAAGCCGGTGCCGAAGTCGAGGAACACCCTGAAGGCATCCGGGTCACTTGCAGCAAGCGCATGAAGGCAATCGATATTAAGACGATGCCGTATCCTGGATTTCCGACCGATATGCAGGCGCAGTTTATGACGCTCATCGCTGTATCCGATGGTGTCGGACGCGTGACGGAAACAGTCTTTGAGAATCGCTTCATGCATGTCAACGAGTTGAAGCGCATGGGCGCAGATATCCATATCGACGGCAGGACGAGCTTCGTCCATGGGGTCAAGAAGCTTTC
>CAUVCH010000009.1:0-15307 GCA_963550265.1 uncultured Mitsuokella sp.
TCAGTCAGATGATGGCTGTAGTAGTCCCAATCGAAGAAGAAGACGTCGAAGAGGCGCGCACCGAAAAGCCCTGCGATGCCGCAGTAGATGCCGAGATCGACGATGTATTTCTCATAGCAGCGGCCATCTGCCTTGGCAAGGAAATACGCTGTGCCCGTTGCTAGGACGATGGAAAGCGAGAGTATGAGCCCGTAAGCGCGTACGGGAAAGTCGCCGATGAAGAAGAGATATGGATGCATGATGGTCTTTCCTTTAGAGACGCCGCGCTATAGAGAGCGGCTGAAGCTTTTGTTCCATGGTGAGCGTATACCAGTTTTATGTCGATGCCTAAAGTTGAATATAGTATACATCGGGTTGTATCTCTAGACAAGATGGCCTCCTCGTTGTAAGATAAAGATATAGTTCAGATAGAAGCAGCATCGTTTGAAAAGAGGTATCGTATTATGGCAATGAGCATGGCAGCATCGCATGCAAGAGATAAAAGGCTGAAGGACGCGATCTTTGGCGCGAGCGCAGCTTGCCGCGAGGCAGCGGAAAAGTACGGGGCGGACAAGGTCACGAACGCGACGATGGGCGTCATGATGGACGATAAAGGAAAGCTCGCCAGCATTCCGACGATGGAGCGTGTCTTCCGCTCGCTTTCCATTGAAGATTATGTCAGCTATGCGCCGATTTCAGGGCTTCCCGCGTATCTTGATACGGTCATCGACATCACGTTTGCCGATCAGAAGCCGGATGCCTGCTTTGCTTCGATTGCGACGGCGGGCGGCACAGGTGCGATTCATCATGCGATTGCAAACTATGCCGAGCGCGGCGATGCGGTTCTGACGAGCGATTGGTTCTGGGGTACGTATGCCGTTATCTGCAACGAGTGCGGCACGCATCTCACCAATTTCCCGCTCTTTGATGAGAAACAGAAGTTCAACCATGAGGCCTTTGCCGAGAAGGTTGCGGCAATTATGGCAAAGCAGGAGAGCCTGCTCACGATCCTCAACACGCCGGCGCACAATCCGACGGGCTTCTCGCTTTCGGAAAACGATTGGGACGCCGTTCTCGATGTGCTGAAGGGCTATGCAGCGAAGGGAAAGAAGATGAACCTTCTCGTCGATATTGCCTACATCGACTACGCGGGCGAGAAGAATGAAACGCGCCGCTTTATGAAGAAGTTTGAAGGGCTTTCCGAAAACATCTTTGTCATGTTCGCGTTCTCGATGTCGAAGGGCTATACGGCCTATGGACAGCGTACCGGTGCTCTAATCGGCTGTTCTGCATGCAAGGGCATCATCGATGAATTTAAGGAAATCAACAAGTATACGAGCCGCGCGACGTGGTCGAACGTCAACCGCGGCGCGATGACGCTTCTCACGCGCATCGCAGAGGATAAAGCCTCGATGGCAGCGTTCGAAAAGGAGCGAGCGGCCTTCTATCGGATGACGCAGGAACGCGGTGCACTTTTCATGGAAGAGGCAACGGCTTGCGGGCTCAATGCACTTCCGTACAAAGGCGGCTTTTTCCTCTCGGTTCCATCGACCGATCCGCAGGCCGTGTGCAATAAGCTTCACGATGACTTGATCTTCGCGGTTCCGCTGAAACTCGGCGTCCGCATTGCGGCATGCTCCGTCGCGAAGATCAAGATGAAGGGCGTAGCGGAAAAGGTCTTGAAGGCGCAGAAGGCAGTCGAAGACTGATGGATAAGGGTGCGTTTAGGTTTGTCTAAAGACATAGACAGCGAACGCACGCATGCAGTAAAACAGGCACTGTATGGAAGGATGGTATTCTTTCCTATGGTGCCTGCTTTTACTATGAGAAAAAGGAGAAAGTTTCCCGGCGGAGAAATTGCCTGTTGCTGTACGATTCAATAGATGTTAAAATGAAAACGGAAAATCTATTCTTGTGATGAATTTGGAGGATACACGAGAGATGTTTAAATTCAAGCACAAGGACGGCGAATTCTTTGATCTCTTTGCGGAAAGTGCGCGCTACTTCTACCATGGGGCGCTCATGATAGATGAGGTCATGGCGGACGCGAGCAAGGCAAGCGACCGGGTAAAAAAGATCGTCGACCTCGAGCATGAGGCGGACAAGATTAATGACCGCATCATTGATAAACTCAACATGACGTTTATCACGCCGATTGACCGTGAAGATATCTACGCGATCGCCAATGGGCTGGATGATGGCGTGGATTATTTGCAGGGAACGCTCCAACGTCTCGTCATGTATCATACGGGTGAAGCTGCGGCAGGTATCCGCGGTCTGACACGGCTCCTCATCGAAGCAACACAGGAAATCATTGAGGCGTTTACCCTACTGAAGAATATTCGAAAGAACCAGGCGAAGATCTTGGAGTCCACACATAAAATCGGATGTCTCGAGAGCGAGGGCGACCGCATTTACCGCCATCAGGTTGCTGAACTCTTTACCAAGGAGAAAGACCCCATCGAGCTGATTAAATGGAAGGATATTCTAGAAAATCTGGAAGATACGCTTGATCACTGTGAAGCGATTTCGGATATGATTCGAGGAGTGGTCATGAAGTATGCCTGAGATGCATTATCTCATCTTTACCATCATCGCTTTGGCACTGCTCTTTGACTTCATCAACGGCTTTCATGATACGGCAAACGCAATCGCAACTTCGGTTTCGACGCGCGCGATTCATCCGAGCCATGCGATTATTATGGCGGCCTGCTTGAATTTCTTGGGGGCGATATATTCGACGGGGGTGGCAAAGACCATCGGGGCGGATATTGTAAAGGATGCCAGCTTTGTCGATGAGCGGATCTTGATTGCAGCGCTTGCCGGTGCGGTCATATGGAATCTCGTGACGTGGTGGTTTGCCGTGCCTTCCAGTTCTTCGCATGCGCTGATCGGCGGTGTCATCGGTTCGATGCTCGTTTCGGTTGGTTCTGCGGGACTGAACTTTTACGGCATTGGAAAGATCGTCGTCTCCCTCATCGCATCGCCGGTCATTGCCATTGTTTCAGGCTGTATTGTCATGTTGCTGCTCTTTCGCATCTTCGGGCGATTCAGCCCGTCGGCGATCAACAGCAAGTTTAAGAAGATGCAGATCTTAACGGCAGCGATGATGGCGTTTTCACATGGCTCAAACGATGCGCAGAAATCGATGGGCATCATCACGCTGGCACTTCTCTCCGGCGGCTTTATCGAGGTCTTTGAAGTGCCGACTTTTGTCAAGCTTTTGGCGGCAACGGCCATGGCCTGTGGTACGGCGCTCGGCGGCTGGCGCATTATCAAGACGGTCGGCGGCAAGATTTTCAAGCTCGAACCGATTTCAGGCTTTGCGGCGGATCTCAACTCGTCGACGGTTATCTTCACCGCGACCCTCCTCCATCTTCCCGTCAGCACGACGCATGTCGTTTCCGGCTCCATCATGGGTGTCGGCACGGCAAAGCGCGTGAATGCAGTGCATTGGGGCGTGGCGCAGCAGATGGTTCTCGCATGGGTCATGACGATTCCCTGCACGGCAGTCATCGGCGCGATTATCTATAAGCTCATCTGTTTGATCTTTGCCTGAACCATCGAAGAGGTTATTGCATACAGAGCCACGCATGGTTTTTACAAGGCAGGGCGAACATACAAAGGGAACACACAGCTGTTCCCTTTTCCTTTAAGAATTTTTGCCGCAGGGGAGGGCTGGCTGTGTTCATCACAATTCGAAGGGAAGGCTATTATCCACAGGAAACCCTGCCGCGCGATATTGCGGCAGATTACCAAAAGGCGTATCATTCGCCGATCGTCGGCGTGAAGCTCGACAACACGCTGCATGACCTTCAAACACCGATAGGAGAGACGCGAAATTTAGAGTTCGTCGAGATGGATTCAGAGGACGGTTGGATCATCTATCGCCGTTCTGTGGCATTCCTCTTGATCGGTGCTGTGCGCGAGCTTTATGACGGTGCAGAAGTCGAGGTGAAGTTCCGTGCCAATAACGGACTTTATTGTGAACTGGTTCTGCCAGGTGCGAAGCTTACCGATGCGGTCGTAAAGAAGATCGAGGCAAAGATGAAGGCATTTGTCAAAGACAAGCGCCCAATTCATAAGGAAGTCCTGGAAAAGGCGAAGGCGATCAAGCTCTTTAAGCAATCGAAACAGATTGAAAAGGCGAATCTCATCGCGTCGCTCGACATGGCTGTGGTCAGCATCTATCGCTTGGGCGACTACTATGATTATCTCTACGGCGCCATGGTAGACAATGCGGCAAAGCTCGACCGATTTGCCCTCGACCGCTTTGAAAACGGCGTGCTTCTCCGCTCGCCGGACAGCCAATCGGACGGCAAGGTACCTTCTGCCATCGCACAGCCAAAGCTTTCGGGCGTGCTTGCAGAATCAAAGCGCTGGGCTCATATTTTGAAATGCCGCTATGTAACTGACCTAAATCGCACCATTCGATCGGGCACAGTCGGTGAAGTGATACGCGTCTCCGAGGCTCTGCAGGAAAAGCGCATCGGCGAGATTGCCGACCATATCGCCATGCAGAAGAAAAGCCTTCGTCTCATCCTCATCGCAGGACCGTCGTCTTCCGGCAAGACGAGCTTTGCACAGCGGCTGCGCATCCAGCTAAAAGTTCTCGGGCTCAGCCCCATTTCCATCTCGCTGGACGATTACTTCCGCAACCGGCAGGATACGCCGCTGACAGCGACGGGAACATACGATTATGAATGTCTGGAAGCTATTGACGTCCCGCAGTTTAACAAGGATATGCTCGCTTTGCTTTCCGGAAGGGAAGTACAGCTTCCTACATATAATTTTATCACGGGAGAGCGCGAGTGGCGATCGTCGCCGGTCACGATTGGCTCTGACCAGCCGATCATCATCGAGGGCATTCACGGACTGAATGAAAAGCTCTCAGCAGATATCCCTCGTGCCAATAAGTATAAGATATACATCAGCGCGCTCACGCAGCTCAATATCGACGGACACAACCGCATTTCTACGACGGAAGCCCGACTGATGCGCCGCCTTGTCCGCGACTATCAGTTCCGCGCATCGAGCGCTCTGAAGACCTTAAAGCAGTGGCCAGATGTGCGTGCGGGTGAGGAAACATATATCTTTCCCTACCAGGAAGATGCCGACGTCATGTTTAACTCTGCGCTCATCTACGAGCTGGCTGCCCTTCGCCGCTACGCTGTGCCAATCTTAAAAGACGTGCCGGCCTATGCACCGGAGTACACAAAGGCAAGGCGGCTGCTCGACTTTGCACAGTATTTTCTCGATCTTCCCGATGAGGACGACATTCCAAATAACTCGCTCCTGCGGGAGTTCATCGGCGGTTCTGTATTCTTTCCGAAAGGGAAGAAGGATGAAAGTGGCAGCCAGAAGGACTGATGGCATCTCTTTGCTGCCGGCATACGCGTTTTTTTAGTCAATTTAGGAAAGTGCTTGCTTTTATGGCTTTATCGAATCTTTGTCCTTGCATCTGCGCTTTTTGGAATCTCGTGCCCTTCGAGGCGCAGAAGTGTACACTTTGCCGCTATTCCGGGACCGAAGCCCGTCAGGCTGCCATCAGCGCCGATGACGCGGTGACAGGGAACGACGATGAGGAGGGGGTTCTTCCCGACGGCACCGCCTGCTGCATGTGCTCCCTTGGGACTTCCAACTTTGCGCGCAAGGTCGCCGTAAGTTATCGTCCTGCCGAAAGGGACGCGAGTGAGTGCCTGCCAAATTTCTTTTTGAAACGCACTGCCACAGAGATCAAGCGGTAGGTTGAAACGCTGTCGCCTGCCGGCAAAGTATTCTTCAAGCGCGCGGCGGCATCTTTCGGTTAAAGGCGAGGGCAGCAGCGTAGAATCACAGGTATTTGCCGCAAGATCGATCGAGCAAATGCCTTTTTTCGTTGCGCAGATGCGGATGTTTCCGATGGGAGATTGGAAAGAGGAGGCGGCAAGTATTTCTCGTTTCATATCAGACTCCAAATATTTTTTATTCAGCATATGCATTATAGCAAATAAATCTATAAAAGAAACGCCTGCCGATGAGAATTTATCTGCAGCGGTGAAAGGCAGGGCAGGTGCACGTTCCTCTGTATATTTTCCATTGACACCATAGACGTTTAAGGCTATGATTTAATGGTAAGTTTGACTAATCTTTGGATAGGAGAGAATACCATGAAAGCAGCTCTTATTATGGGAAGCGATTCCGATTTTCCAATACTGAAACCCGCTGTTTCGCTTTTGAAGGAATTCGGCATCGAGGCAGAGGTTGTTGTAGCTTCCGCACACCGCACGCCGGCAAAGGTTCGCACGTTTGTCGAGGGTGCTCCTGCAAAGGGCATTTCCGCTTTTATCGTCGCGGCAGGTGCAGCGGCACACCTTGCAGGCGTTGTTGCAAGCTATACGACGCTGCCTGTCATCGGTATCCCCATCAATGCGACGGCTCTAAACGGCATGGACGCACTCCTTTCGACGGTGCAGATGCCGAGCGGCATTCCCGTCGCGACGATGGCAGTCAATGGCGCAAAGAATGCGGCTATTTTCGTCGCAGAGATCTTCTCTGTCTCGGATCGCGGCATTGCTGAAAAGCTGAAAGCTTATCGCGAAAAGATGGCTTCGGATGTTGAGAAAAAAGCAGAGAGGGTAAAATCGCAGCTTTGATCGTAGCATCGCCTATCACTGCATAACGAAAGCTTTGAGAAATTTTCCCAAGAAGAGAAAGGTAAATCAAGAGCGACCATGAGTGAAAACGGTTACTCCCCGGAAGGGAAATGGAAAGAAGAGTGCGGCGTCTACGGTGTCTACTCGCGGACGGAAGATGTCTCCGGCATGACCTATTTGGGTCTTTACGCGCTGCAGCACCGTGGACAGGAGAGCACGGGCATCGCTGTTACCGACGGGGCTTGGATGGATGTCACGCGGGGCATGGGGCTTGTCAACGAAGTCTTCCGTCACCAAGTGCCCCATATGGAAAATCAGCGCATTGCCATCGGTCATGTGCGCTATTCAACGACGGGCTCGAGCCTTCTGTCGAATGCACAGCCGCTCCTAGTCAACTATGCGGGCGGCCGCATTGCTGTCGCGCATAACGGCAATCTGACAAATGCGACGGAGATTCGCCATGAACTCGAGCAGTCGGGTACGATTTTCCAGACGACAATCGATTCCGAAGTCATCGTCAACCTCATTGCGCGCTCACATGCCCAAAGGGTCGAGGATCGCATCATCGACTCTTTGAAGCGGATCAAGGGATGTTATTGCCTGACGGTCATGACAGAGACGAAGCTGATCGGCGCACGCGACCCGCAGGGGTTCCGCCCCCTCTGCATTGGAAAGACGGAGGATGGAAGTTATGTTCTCTCTTCTGAAACCTGCGGACTGGATGTTGTCGGCGCTGCGTTCATCCGCGATGTCGCCCCCGGTGAGATGGTCGTCATCGACGAAAATGGGCTCAAATCCTATCCTTTTGCCACAGAAGAGAAGAAGGCAGGCTGTATCTTCGAGTTCATCTACTTTGCGCGTCCGGACTCTGTCATCGATGGGCAGAGCGTTCACAGCGCCCGTTTTGAAATGGGTCGCATGCTTGCGTGTGAATCGGGATTCAAGGGAGATATCGTCATATCCGTTCCAGATTCCGGCACGACGGCGGCGACTGGTTTTGCCTTTGAATCTGGTATTCCCTTTGCCGAAGGGCTGATCAAGAATCGCTACATCGGCCGCACCTTCATTCAGCCGACGCAGAAGAAGCGCGATACGGCGGTTCGTCTAAAACTGAACGCCGTTCGCTCTGTCGTTGAGGGAAAATCCGTCATCATGGTAGACGATTCGATCGTTCGCGGCACGACGAGCGGAAAGATCGTCAAGATGCTCCGCAATGCTGGTGCGAAAGAAGTCCTTA
The DNA here is from genome assembly GCA_963550265.1 of uncultured Mitsuokella sp. GTDB lineage: Bacteria > Bacillota > Negativicutes > Selenomonadales > Selenomonadaceae > AWVT01. Next base: position 7,852 of record CAUVCH010000009.1, read on the forward strand.
TGTGCGTCAGCAGCCCTCCGATCGGCTATCCGTGCTGCTATGGCATCGACACCAGCGTCCGAAAGGAGCTCATCGCGGCGACGAAGTCCGTCGAGGAGATCCGCGCGTACATCGGTGCGGACGGGCTTCATTTCTTGAGTTTAGACGGGCTGAAAAAATGCGTTCCAAACCTCAAGGCAGACGATATGTGCTATGCGTGTTTCAACAATGCATATCCCATCGCAGCCGGCGATGAGTCAGCGGGCGATGGCAAGTATGTCTTCGAGCACGGAAAGTGCTGAGCAGTACAAAGGTTCTCTTTTCCTAAGAAAGGAATATTATGGCTAAGCAACTGACCTATAAGGATTCCGGCGTCGATATCGATGCGGGCAATTATTCTGTAAAGCTCATCAAGGACAGCGTGCGCGCAACATACCGTTCGGAAGTCCTCGGTGACCTCGGCGGTTTTGGCGGTCTCTTTGCCCTGAACGCCGGAAAGTACAAGGAACCTGTCCTCGTCTCCGGTACAGACGGCGTCGGTACGAAGCTCCGCCTTGCCTTTCTTCTCGATAAGCACGATACGATTGGGCAGGATGCTGTCGCCATGTGTGTCAACGACATTCTCGTCCAGGGAGCGGAGCCGCTCTATTTCCTCGATTACCTCGCTGTCGGGAAACTCATCCCCGAGCAGGTCGCAGCAGTCGTCAAAGGGATCGCGGGTGCCTGCAAGGCATCGGGCTGTGCGCTCATCGGCGGCGAAACGGCGGAGATGCATGGCTTTTATCCCGAAGGCGAGTATGATATCGCGGGCTTTGCCGTCGGCGTTGTTGAAAAGAGCAAGGTCATCACGGCAGAACGCGTGAAGGAAGGGGACATCCTTCTCGGGCTTCCGTCCTCGGGGGTTCACTCAAACGGCTATTCACTGGTTCGTAAGATCGTCTTCGAAAAGATGGGCTACAAAGGGACGGAAGTGATACCGGAGCTAGGCAAAACCATCGGCGAAGAGCTTTTGACGCCGACCCGCCTCTATCCGAAAGCCTGCCTGCCGCTCATTGAAAACTTCGATATTCACGGCATGGTTCACATCACGGGCGGCGGATTCTACGAAAATATTCCCCGTGCACTGCCGGAGAATTTTTCAGCAGAGGTCGACGCATCGGCATGGGATATGCCGCCGATCTTCCGCCTCCTTCAGCAGTGGGGCGATGTCGACTGGAAGGAAATGTACCGTACGTTTAACATGGGTATCGGCATGGTCATCATCGCTTCGAAAGCGGAAGCGGAGAAAATCAAGGCACATCTTGCATCGGCGGGAGAAGCGGTCTATGAGATAGGCTGCGTGAAGAAGGGCGGTCACGATGTCACCATCAAAGGCGGGGTCTTTCATGGCTGATACTGCAAGGGAAAGGCTTGGCATTCTCTGCTCCGGGCGCGGGACAGATCTCCAGTCTATCATCGACGCTGTAGGACGCGGTGAGATTGCAGCGGAAATCGCTGTCGTTCTCGCCGACAAGCCCGATGCCTATGCGCTCGAGCGCGCAAAAAAAGCAGGCATTAAGGCTGCCTTGGTCGACCGCAAGAAGTTTGATGAGCGTGAATCTTTTGAGGAAGCACTGATTCGGGAGCTTGAGGCAGCGGGCGTCACGCTCGTCGTTCTCGCTGGCTTTATGCGCATCCTCACGCCGCTCTTCGTGCGTCACTATGCCAATTGCATCATGAACATCCACCCGGCATTGCTTCCGAGTTTCCCAGGTGCGCATGCGCACAGGGATGTGCTCGCCTACGGTGTCAAGGTCAGCGGCTGTACCGTGCATTTTGTCGATGAGGGGACGGATTCCGGCCCCATCATTCTGCAGGCGGCAGTGCCTGTTCTTGACGATGACACGGAAGAGACGCTCGGCGCGCGCGTGCTGGAACAAGAGCACATTCTATACCCAAAAGCTATCCAGCTTTATTGTGAGGGTAAGCTCGAAGTCGGCGGACGACATGTTAAAATTAAAAAATAAGAAGCATGGCAGCATGGCTAGAAAGTGAGTCAATTATGAAAATCAAGCGCGCACTTGTCAGCGTATCAGATAAAGACGGTGTCGTGGAGTTTGCAAAGAAACTCCACGAAGCGGGCGTTGAAATCATCTCCACCGGCGGCACGATGAAGGCGATCCAGGACGCGGGCATTCCCGTTACTTATGTCAGCGATGTCACGGGGTTTCCCGAGATTATGGACGGCCGCGTAAAGACGCTGAATCCGAAGATTCACGGCGGCATCCTCGCTGTGCGTGACAACCCGGCGCATGTAAAGGCGATGGAAGAACATGGCATCGGCGGCATCGACCTCGTTGCCGTCAATCTCTATCCCTTTAAAGAGACGATTGCAAAGCCGAATGCCACGCTCGCCGAAGCCATCGAGAACATTGATATCGGAGGTCCTGCCATGGTTCGCGCGGCGGCAAAGAACTTCAAGTTCGTCACTGTCGTCACGAACCCGGGGCGTTACGATGAGATCACAAAGCAGATTGCCGAAAAGGGCGCGGTCAGCAAGCGCACGCGCATGGAGCTTGCGCAGGAAGCCTTTGCGCATACAGCGGCTTACGATACGATGATTCAGGATTACCTGAAGAAACAGCTTGAGAAATAACGATGGAAAATAAGCGTAAGCGGCTTTGCCGCTTACCGTGTGTTTTTAGTCAGACAGCATAAAAGATAGGAGAAGCAGACATGAACATCCTCATACTTGGCTCCGGCGGACGTGAACACGCGCTTCTGTGGAAGCTCGCCCAGTCGCCGGAAGCGACGAAGCTTTACGCCGTCCCCGGCAATCCCGGCATGGCGGAACTTGCCGAGTGCGTCGCAGGCAGTATTGAGGACAATGCAGCGGTCGTTAAACTCGCGCAGGAAAAGAAGATCGATCTCGTCGTCGTCGGCCCCGAAGTTCCGCTGATGAATGGTGTCGTCGATGCACTGCGTGCTGCCGGCATCAAAGCGTTTGGCCCAACGAAAGCAGCTGCTGAGCTTGAGGGTTCGAAGTCTTTTTCTAAGGACATCATGAAGAAATACGGCATCCCGACCGCGAAGTATGAAGTCTTTACGGACGCAGACGCTGCACGCGCCTATATCGAAAAAGAGGGCGCTCCGATTGTCATAAAAGCCAACGGACTCGCTGCGGGAAAGGGCGTCATCGTTGCTGAGACAAAAGAACAGGCGCTGGATGCCGTTCATGAAATCATGGATGATGCCGCCTTTGGCAAGGCGGGCAGCCGTGTCGTCATCGAGGCGTTCATGGAGGGCGAGGAAGCGAGCCTTCTCGCCTTTACCGACGGCAAGACCATCCGCCCGATGGTTAGCTCTCAGGATCACAAGCGCGCCTACGACGGCGACAAGGGACCGAATACCGGCGGCATGGGGACTTACGCTCCCGCGCCCGTCATGACGAAGGACATGGTCGAGCAGGCGACAGAGAAGATCTTAAAGCCTATGATCGCCGCCATGGCAAAAGAAGGCCGTCCGTATCAGGGGTGTCTTTATGCTGGGCTTATGATCACGGAAGAAGGACCGAAGGTCGTCGAGTTCAACGCTCGCTTTGGCGATCCTGAGACGCAGGTCGTCCTTCCGCTTTTAAGGGGAGACCTTGTCAAGATCATGCAGGCTTGCGTTGACGGCACGCTGGATACAGCTGCCGTAGATTGGGAAGATGGCGCTGCCGTCTGCGTCGTCATGGCGAGCGACGGATATCCGAAATCCTACAAGAAAGGCTATGCGATCGACGGTCTGAAAAAGGCCGAAAGCCTTGGTACCTTCGTCTTCCATGCGGGAACGGCGAAAAAAGACGGAAAGGTCGTGACGAGCGGCGGCCGCGTCCTCGGCGTTACAGCAAGGGGAGGCGGCATTAAGGAGGCCACAGAAAAGGCCTATAAGGGCGTAGAAGCCATCCGCTTTACGGATGAGTTTCACAGAAAAGACATTGCCCACCGCGCCCTCGAGCGGCTCTGAAATTGGCAGAAAAAGCCGGCTGTTCGGGTACAGAAGCACCATAGGAGGAAAACTTTGGAAGAGAAGATAGATCGTTACGAGCCGCAGGCGATTGAAAAAAAATGGCAGGAGAAGTGGGAGAAGGAAGCTGTCTACAAGACAGAAGCAGATCCTTCCCGGCCGAAGTATTATGCGCTTGAGATGTTCCCCTATCCATCCGGAAATCTGCATATGGGACACGTGCGCAATTATTCGATCGGCGACGTCATGGCGCGTTACAAGACGATGGAAGGCTTTAATGTACTTCATCCGATGGGCTTTGACTCCTTCGGCATGCCGGCGGAAAATGCAGCGATCAAGCATGGTGTTCGCCCGGGCGACTGGACACATGAAAACATCGCAAATATGGAAAAACAGCAGCGTGCGATGGGGCTTTCTTACGATTGGGATCGCGAGGTGAAGACCTGCGAGCCGGATTATTACAAGTGGACGCAGTGGCTGTTCGAGCTCTTCCATAAGCGCGGTCTTGCCTATAAGAAGGAAGCGAGCGTCAATTGGTGTGACACCTGCGGAACGGTTTTGGCAAATGAACAGGTCATTGATGGTAAGTGCTGGCGCTGCGACAATGAGGTGCATAAGAAAGATCTTTCGCAGTGGTTCTTGAAGATTACGGATTACGCTGACCAGCTTTTGAAAGACCTCGAGCTTCTAAAGGGCTGGCCGGAGCGCGTCAAGACGATGCAGACGAATTGGATCGGGCGCAGCGAAGGTCTTGAACTGACCTTTGAAGTGCCGGAAATGGGTGAAAAGCTCGCTGTCTACACGACACGCCCCGATACGGCCTATGGCATCACGTTCGTCGCGCTTGCCGCTGAGCATCCGCTTGTCGAAAAGATCATTAAAGATAGCCCGAAAGCAGCGGAAATCAAAGCATTCTGCGATAAGACACGCAATCAGAATGACATTGAGCGCACGTCAAGCGAGTCCGAAAAAGAGGGCATTGCAACGGGCGTTTATGCGATAAATCCATTCAATGGCAACAAGGCAGAGCTTTGGGTGACGAACTATGTCCTCGCCGAGTACGGCACGGGGGCGGTTATGGGGGTGCCGTCGGAAGATGCGCGCGACTGGATGTTTGCAAAGAAGTACGATATCCCCATCATCCTGACGCTTCAGCCAAAGGGAACCGAGCTGAAGCTTGAGGAAATGACAGAACCCTATACGGATAAAGACGGCATTCTCGTCAATTCTGCTGAATTTACCGGCATGGAGATACACAAGGCAATGTCCGCCATCATGGACAAGGCAGAAAACGAGGGTTTCGGCAAGCGCCGCGTGAACTACCGTCTGCGCGACTGGCTGATTTCGCGCCAGCGCTACTGGGGCGCGCCGATCCCCGTCATCAACTGCCCGCATTGCGGCGAAGTGCTCGTGCCGGAGGAAGATTTGCCGGTTAAATTGCCGGAAAATGTTTCGTTTGACCAAGGTGCGGTCTCTCCGCTTGCACAGTGTGAAGCGTTTGTGAACTGCAAGTGCCCAAAGTGCGGCGCGGATGCCAAGCGTGAGACGGACACGATGGACACGTTCATCTGCTCCTCTTGGTACTATCTCCGTTACACCGACCCGAAGAACAACAAGATGCCGTTCGCCAAAGACAAAGTCAACTACTGGGCGCCGGTCGATCAGTACATCGGCGGCATCGAACACGCCATTTTGCACCTGCTCTATTCGCGCTTCTTTACAAAGGTGCTGCACGATGCTGGGCTGGTCGATTTCACTGAACCATTCCATAATCTCCTGACGCAGGGCATGGTGCTGAAAGACGGCTCGAAGATGAGCAAGTCGAAGGGCAATGTCGTCTCGCCGGAAGAGATCATCGGCAAGTACGGTGCAGATACGGCTCGCCTCTTCATCCTCTTCGCAGCTCCGGTTGACCGCGACCTCGATTGGAGCGATCAGGGCGTTGAGGGCGCTTACCGTTTCCTCGGACGCGTCTGGCGCATCCTACTGCATTTTGAAGATGCCGTTAAGGCAGGCGGCACGATGGAGCCGGGTTCGCTTACGCCAGAGGAAAAGGACTTTCGCCGCATCCTCCACACGACGATAAAGAAAGTCACGGAAGATGTGCGCGACCGCTTCATGTTCAATACGGCAGTTTCATCGGTCATGGAGCTCGTCAATGCGCTTTACCAGTTCCAAGACCGCACGATAAGCGGCGCGTTGGTGCGGGAGACGGCAGAAAACCTGTTGAAGCTCCTCGCGCCCTTTGCCCCACATATCACAGAGGAACTTTGGCATCGGCTCTTTCCGAATGCCGGCAGCGTTCATCAGGCACGCTGGCCACAGTATGACGAAGCTGCGCTCGTGCAGGATGAAATCGAGATTGTCCTCCAGATTAATGGCAAGGTTCGCGGCCGCGTCACCATTCCTGCGGAAGCTGACCGCAAGGCGATGGAAGAAGCTGTCATGGCACTTCCGAAGGCAAAGCAGTTCATCGAGGGCAAGATGGTCGTCAAGGTCATCTGTGTGCCGAAAAAGTTGGTCAATATTGTCGTGAAATAAAGGGGGATTAGTGCCTTACCGCTGTGAACGTTTGCGTTTGCAGCAAAGAGATGAACGTATAGAGATTTAGGGGAAAGCGTCCTTGTGTAGCGTTTTCCTCTTTTCTGAAAGGAGAGTTGGCATGGAAAAAGCGACAGTCGTTGTGGTCGGCGGTGGCGCGACTGGGGTCGGTATTTTGCGTGACCTCGCAATGCGCGGCGTGGATACCCTGCTCATCGAGAAGGGTGACCTCGTCAACGGCGCAAGCTCCCGTTACCATGGTCTTCTGCACAGCGGCGGACGCTATGCAGTGAAGGATCAGGAAGCGGCGAAGGAGTGTATCGAAGAGAATACGATCCTTCGCAGGATCGGAAAATCCTGCGTCGAGCCCTGCGGCGGCATGTTCGTTCGTCTTGACAAGGACGATGCAGACTATGAGGATTTGTGGGTCGAGGGCTGTAAGGCGAGCGGTATTGAGGCAAAGCAGATCTCTCTTGAAGAGGCGTTTGCCCTCGAGCCCCGTCTCTCGCATCATGTCGTCAGCGCTTATCTCGTGCCGGATGCTGCAATCGATGGCTTTCGCATGTCTTGGCAGAATGTCGAGAGTGCAAAGCGTTACGGCGGCCGCGCTATGACGTACACAGAGCTTGTCGGCATTCATAAAGAAAGCGGCAGGGTCAAGGGCATCCGTGTGCGAAATGCCTTTACCGGTGAAGAGAGCGACATTGTGTGTGATATTCTCGTCAATGCCGCAGGCGGCTGGGCTGGACAGGTGGCAAAAATCGCGGGACTTGAGGTCGGTGTACAGCCGGACAAGGGCACGCTGCTTGCGTTCAATCAGCGCATTACCAACCACGTCGTGAATCGCCTGCATAAGTCGAGCGACGGGGATATCTTCGTTCCACACGGCTCAATTACGATTCTCGGCACGACGTCAATGAGCGTTCCGAGTGCAGAAGATACGCATACC
>CAUVCH010000010.1:0-15092 GCA_963550265.1 uncultured Mitsuokella sp.
AGTTAACATATACCCAAATAAAAGTATGGTTTTTCCTATGATGATAAAATGGCGCGGCATCTTTTCCGATTTTTTAGGTGCCGAGATGCTCGTCTGGCTTTTTCTGGCCTTTATCACGCGTCTTGCGATGCTGATAAGCTCTTTTTCCGATGTCTCTCATAACGCCCTCGACATGGTAAAGGTCTTTTTTGTCGGCGCGGTGTATGACATTTACTCCTTTATTTTTCTCGCCATTCCTCTTGTACTCTACCTCCTAATTCCGCAGCATTTTCTGTCGGCAAAAGTGCATCGGCGAATTCTTGGCTTCGGCATGTGGCTGCTGCATGTCGTTCTCATTCTCATCTGTGTCTCACTCTATCTTTACTGGCAGGAATTTCACACCAACTTCAACTTCATCGCTGTGGACTACCTGATTTATTCGCAGGAGATGTTTGGTGTTATCTTCGAATCCTTCCCGATGGGCAAGATTCTCTTCGGCATTGCCGTCCTCTCTGCCCTATTGACGTTTTTTCTTCGCTCCTTCCTGCCCAAGGATTTTTCATTCTCCCTGCGGCGCGAGTTTGTGCTTCTTGCCGCCGTTATTTTCCTGCCGCTCCTCGTCGCCACGCATACGAGTGCCAGCGTCTGTGAAAATCTGACGGAGAACCGCTACAGCAACGAGCTTTCTGCAAGCGGTCCTTATGCCTTCACGCATGCCTACTTCGCCAATGACCTAGACTACTTTACCTTCTATCGGACAATGAAGAATGACGAAGCGGTAGAGGCGCTGCGGGAAAATCTGTCGGCAGACAATGTGACCTATCTCTCCTCAGAAGGCGTTCGCCGACATGTGGAAAATAAGAATGCACTCACCGGCAAGCGCCCGAACGTCATCATCATCACGGTCGAGAGTCTGAGCAGTGACTTCTGTGGAGCGTTCGGCGGTGAGATGGACAACACACCATATCTCAATGCCATGGCAGAGGATTCTTACCTATTTACCAACACCTTTGCGACAGGCACGCGCACCGTCCGCGGATTGGAGGCTATCTCGCTTTCCGTTCCGCCCACGCCGGGGCAGTCCATCCTGCGCCGCGAGAACTATGCCGGACTATCCACACTCGGCGATGCGTTTGCGCAGAACGGCTATAAGAGTGACTTCCTCTACGGCGGTTATGGCTATTTTGACAATATGAACGCCTTCTTCGGCGAAAACGGCTATACGGTGAAAGACCGCCTTTCTATTCCGAGCGATGAAATCTTCAACGAGACCATCTGGGGCGTCGCTGATGAAATCCTCTTCACGCAGGTTCTACGCTCCATGGATGAGCATGCCGCGGTAGGTGAGCCAGCCTTTGAAATGGTCATGACCACTTCAAACCATCGTCCCTTCCACTTTCCTGAAGGGCGCGTAGAGGGCGAACAAGGCACGCGCGAGGGTGCCGTCCGTTATACGGACTGGGCCATCCATGATTTCATCGAGCGCGCACGGCAAAAGCCTTGGTTTCAAAATACGGTCTTTGTCGTCATTGCCGACCATCAGGCAAGTGCCGCAGGAAAGAGCGATCTGCCGATGGAACGCTATCGCATTCCCTTCCTCGTCTATGCGCCCGGACTCATCGCGCCCGGAAAGACCGATCGCCTCACAAGTCAGATGGACGTAGGCCCCACCGTTCTCGGTATGCTCGGACTTTCCTACACATCGACCTTCCTCGGTCACGATGTCCTTCATATCCCGGATGAAAAACTGCGCGCCTTTATTAGCACCTATCAGGATCTCGGTCTTATAAAAGATGGGCAGATGATAGAGCTCACGCCGAATAAAGAGGTGAAAGCCTACCAGATCATGGATTGGAGCACCGGCACTTACAGCGAAGAGGCATTGCCCGCCAACCTTGAAAAAGAAGCTATCAGCTGGTACCAAGGGGCAAGCTATCTCTATAAGAACGGATTTTTGCGGGCAGACTGATGTGTGACAGGCAGTCAGACGTTTACGTTTTGAAAGAGCCGGCAGAATAAACAGCATATAAAAAAGGTCGCGAGCAAAAGCTCGTGACCTTTTTCTTTATCATAGGGAATGAATCAGCCGATCATTTTTTTGATGTCTTCTTTCACCGTTGAAATCGTGCCGATGCCGAAGGTTTCGACGAGAACCTTGGCGACGTTCGGCGAAAGGAAGGCGGGGAGCGTCGGCCCCAGATGAATGTTCTTAACACCGAGATGGAGGAGGGCGAGCAGGACGATGACGGCCTTCTGCTCGTACCAAGCGATGTTATAGGCAATGGGAAGCTCGTTGACATCCGCAAGGCCAAAGACTTCCTTCAGCTTCAGCGCGATGAGGGCGAGGCTGTAAGAATCGTTGCACTGGCCGGCATCGAGGACGCGCGGAATGCCGCCGATATCGCCGAGACCGAGCTTGATGTATTTGTACTTTGCACATCCCGCCGTGAGAATGACCGTGTCCTTTGGCAGCGCCTTGGCAAATTCTGTGTAGTAATTTCGGCTCTTCATCCTGCCGTCGCAGCCTGCCATGACGACGAATTTTTTGATGGCGCCGCTCTTGACCGCTTCGATGACTTTGTCGGCGAGTGCAAAGACTTGTTCGTGTGCAAAGCCGCCGACGATCTTTCCGGTCTCGAGTTCCGTCGGTGCCTTCGATGCCTTGGCGCAGGCGATGACCTCAGAGAAATCCTTCGTGCCGTCTGCCTTTACCGGGATGATAGGACAGCCCGGATATCCGACAACACCTGTCGTAAAGATGCGTGCCTTGTAGCTGTCCTTGGGCGGTACGAGGCAGTTGGTCGTCAGGACAATCGGACCGTTGAAGGCTTCGAACTCTTCCTTCTGCTTCCACCAAGCATTGCCGTAGTTGCCCGCAAAGTTCTCGTACTTCTTGAATTTCGGGTAGTAATGTGCGGGAAGCATCTCGCCGTGCGTGTAGACATCGACGCCCGTGCCCTGTGTCTGCTCGAGGAGCATTTCAAGATCCTTGAGGTCGTGCCCGGAAATCAGAATGCCGGGTTTCTGGCGGACGCCGAGATCGACTTCCGTAATTTCAGGATTGCCGTAGCTTTCCGTATTTGCCTTGTCGAGCAGTGCCATGCCTTCGACACCGAACTTGCCTGCTTCGAGGACGAGTGCCGTGAGGTCATCGCCCGAAAGGCTGTTGTCGAGGAGCGAAGCAAGCCCGCGCGCCGTGAAGGCGTCGATGGCGGCGTCCTCGTAGCCGAGCGCATTTGCATGATGGACGTAGGCGGCAAGACCTTTGAGTCCGTACATGAGGAGCTCGCGCAGACTGCGGACATCCTCGTTTTCCGTAGAGAGAACGCCGACTTCCTTTGCTTTTGCCGCAAAATCCGTGACATCCGCATCGTAGGTAGCTGCCGCGCTGAGTCCCGTGAGCCCTGCCGCAAGCGTTTTGTTGAGGGCAATCGTTCCCTTGATGCGGTTGGTCAGAATCTCGCCGTCGAAGTTCGCATTCGTAATCGTCGCAAAGAGATTGTCCGTGATGCAGTGCGTCGCTGCGGTGTCAACCGTCTTTCCCGCCGCGCGCATCTTGTTCGTGATCTCGCCAAGTCCCTTTGTCACATAGAGCAGAAGATCCTGCAGTGCCGCAATCTCCGGTTTCTTTCCACAGACACCGACCTGCGTGCAGCCCTTGCCGCCCGCCGTCTCTTGGCATTGGAAGCAAAACATCTTGTTTTCCATAAAAAGCTCTCCTTTATCGATATACACAGCTACATAGCTCGTTTCTGTGTCTATCCTATCAAAAGGAAAGCTTTTCTTCGGTACCATTTGTTACAGCGCCATGTGCGCTCTGTCAGAAGAATACTTCGCAGTCGTCTTCAACTTTTTTGCAGTTCGCGCGTACGCGGGGCATGACTTCGGCGGCATCGGCGCCGTCCTCAAATTCGACCTTCATCTTAAGTGCCATGAAGTTTATCGTCGCGCGCTTGACGCCTTCTGTCTTATTGGCAGCGTCTTCCATCTTCGCGGCGCAGTTCGGGCAGTCGACGGCAATCTTATAGGTGTCCTTTACCACCGTTTCTTTTCTCTCACGGTGAACGGTCTTCTTCGTGAAAATCGTGCGCATCGCGTTGATCACGCAGATGACCATGACGCCGACATCGGCAAAGACCGCTGCCCACATATTCGCAAGGCCGAGCGCGCCTAAGATGAGGACGCAGATCTTGATGCCAATCGCACCGATGATATTTTGGTAAACGATGGAAAGCGTCTTTTTGGCAATGCGGCAGGCGACGGAAATCTTCATTGGATCGTCGTCCATCAGTACGATGTCCGCTGCTTCAATCGCGGCATCGGAGCCCATCGCACCCATCGCGATGCCGACATCTGCGCGTGAGAGAACGGGCGCGTCATTGATGCCGTCGCCGACAAAGGCGAGCTTCTCGCCCTTTTTCTGCGCCGCGATGAGCGACTCGACCTTTGCGACCTTGTCCTGCGGGAGAAGCTCACTGTAGACCGTGTCGATGCCAAGTTCACCCGCGACTGAGGCTGCAACATCCTTTTGGTCGCCTGTCAGCATGACTGTCTGACGCACGCCCGTTTTTCGCAGCGCTGCGATCGCATCCTTTGCACTGGTCTTGATCTCATCCGAGATGACGATATGCCCGGCGTAAATGCCGTCGATGGCAACGTGCACGATCGTGCCCACATGGTCACAGGGATGCCACTTAGCACCAACGTGTTCCATCAGTGTGGCATTGCCGACGGCAATATGTCTGCCGTTGACGACTGCCGTGATGCCGGCGCCCGCAACCTCTTCGATATCCTTCGTCATGCAGCCGTCGCTTTCGCAGGGAAACGCCTCGCGCAGTGCCGCCGCAATGGGATGTGTCGAAAAGTGTTCGACATGTGCTGCAAGATGTAAAAGCTCGTCCGGCATCTGTTTTTCTGGATGTACGGCGGTGACATCAAAGACGCCTTTCGTCAGCGTACCCGTCTTATCGAAAACAACGGTATCGATACCTGCGAGCGCCTCCATATAGTTCGAGCCTTTGATGAGGACGCCCTTGCGGCTGGCTGCACCGATGCCCGCAAAGAAGGAAAGCGGCACACTGATGACGAGCGCGCACGGGCAGCTGATAATGAGGAAGGTCAGCGAGCGGTAAATCCACGTGCCCCAGGCAGGATCCGCACCAAGCACCAAGAGACGAATGATCGGCGGTGCGAATGCCAATAAAATGGCGGAATAGACGACAATCGGCGTATAGATGCGGGCAAAGCGCGTGATAAAAGCCTCGGATTTTGACTTGCGAAGCCCTGCATCCTCGACGAGCGTTAAGATCTTCGATGCCGTCGACTCAGTAAAGGCCTTTGTCGTTCGGATTATCAAAACGCTCGACGTATTGATGCAGCCGGAGAGCACCGCATCGCCGGTGCCCACCTTCCGCGGAAGACTCTCGCCTGTAAGCGCGCGTGTGTCCAGCGTCGCCTTGCCCTCGAGTATCACGCCGTCGATCGGCACGCGCTCGCCTGGCTTGACGAGAATCTGCGCGCCGACTGCGACCGTTTCCGGATCTACCGTCTCTTCTTTACCATCTGCATGGACGAGGCGGGCAAAGTCCGGCCGAATATCCATCAGCCCTGAAATATCCTCGCGGCTCTTGCCGACAGCATAGTCCTCGAAGAATTCGCCGACCTGGAAAAAGAGCATGACCGTAACGGCTTCTGAATAGTCGCCGTCCTCGTAAACCGCAAGAACAAATGCGCCGATCGTTGCGATGGCCATCAGAAGGCTCTGGTCAAAGCCATTCCCCTTTTTTAGGTTCTTTGCCGCTGCATAGAGGACATCGTAGCCGACGATGAGGTACGGCACGAGATATGCCAGCGTCCGCACTATGCCCGAAAGCGGTGCGAAATTAAGCGCGATGAGAAACACTGCCGCAGCTGCGATTCGTGTAAGATTTCTTTTCTGCTCGGATGACAGGTTTGAAAGACCAAGCATCAATTTCACTCTCCCTTTTGAAAATTTCTACGGTTTCCTGATGGGAATTCTTAAATCAACGGATGACAAAGACGGAATATTTTTTAATAGAATATATGAACAATTATTCATTTATTACTTAGATTATAGCATAGACAATCTTGGATAGCAAGCTTTTTCCCGTGTTCATTTTTGGAATATGTTTGCTAATACTTGAAAAAACTTGTATTCTAGGGGATAATATAGGAACTTAAATCCATAGGCTACTCGCATACGAAAGGAATCTTTTATGGCAGAGAATAAGCAGCCGATGCATCACTTGTGCAGTTTCTGCAAGCGCATGATCACGGTGAACTCACAATACGATATGCCCGTCTACGATCCCTCTACAGGCTTTGCCATCTGCAAGGACTGCATTCGCGACATCCATCGCTTTTTAGAGGAGCATGATCAAGAGGAGCAGGCGGCGCAGAGCAGTGCCTTTCTCGATCAGCTGACAGAAATCTTGAAGAAGAACAAGCCGCACGTCATCAAGGAATACCTCGATACCTACATCATCAACCAGGAGCGCGCGAAGAAGATTCTCTCCGTCGCGGTCTACAACCACTACAAGCGCATGAAGTACGGCCTTGAAAACGAGGATGGCACAGAAATTGAAAAATCGAACGTCATCATGCTAGGTCCTTCTGGCTGTGGTAAGACGGCACTGCTCTCGCATCTGTCGAAACTCCTCGACGTGCCCTTTGCCGTCACCGATGCCTCGAGTCTGACGGAAGCGGGCTTTGTCGGCGCGGATGTCGAAGTCGCCGTCCGCAACCTCTACTATGCGGCGGAAAAGGACATCGAGCGCGCAGAGCATGGCATCATCTACCTCGATGAGTTCGACAAAATCGCGAGAAAATCCGGTGCGAATAACTCCATCACGGCGGATCCCGGACACGAGGGCGTACAGCAGGCGCTCCTCAAGATGCTCGAAGGCTCTGTGGTCGAGTTCACGGCTCGCGGTCAGCGTAAGCATCCCGAAGCGCCGACCATCAAGGTCGATACGAAGAACATTCTTTTCATTGTCGGCGGCGCCTTTGTCGGGATAGAAGACGTCATTGAAAAGCGCCTGAACAAGGGTAAGTCTGCCATTGGCTTTGGCGCAAAGACCGAGGGCAAGGACGAGAAGCCGAAGTTTGACGAGCTCATCCATCAGGTGCGTCCGGAAGACCTCATGCAGTTTGGCATCATTCCCGAACTCATCGGCCGGCTGCCTGTCATCTGCACGCTTGAAAGCCTCGATGAAGACGCATTGCTGCGCATCCTGACCGAGCCGAAGAACGCGCCCGTCAAGCAGTATGAAAAGTTGCTCGCCATGGATAACGTAACGCTTGAGTTTCAGGAAGACGCACTTCGCGCCGTCGCGAAGAAGGCCATTGAGCGCAAGACCGGTGCACGCTCCCTCAAAGGCATCATCGAGGATGTCATGCTCGATGTCATGTTCGACATTCCAAAAGCCGACCAGCCCCGCAAGGTCGTCATTACCAAGGCGTGCATCGAAGATGGGGAAAAGCCGGAGGTTGTCGACCTCTAAGCGCATATGGCAAGTACTGTCATAGATAAAAAACAGCGCAGCAATATTCTCGTTGCTGCGCTGTTTTGCTGTTTAAATTTTTAAACAGCCGCATTTAATCGCCAAAGAATTCATTTTCCACAGCGATGCAGAGCATGTGGTAAATCGGAAGATGCAACTCTTGGATGCGATATGTCTCATCGTCGGGAACGCAGAGATGGACATCGGCGAGGTGTTCACTCTTGATTTTTCCGCCGCCTTTACCGAGTAGAGCGATGCGTCGCATACCTTTCACCTTTGCCATATGCAGTGCGTAGATAACATTTTTCGAATTACCGGAAGTCGAGATGCCGAGAAGTGTGTCCTCCGGCTTTCCGATGCCGAGAACCTGCTGAGCGAAGGCAATATCTGCCGCCTGATCGTTGGCGAAGGCTGTGTTGAAGGCTATGGCGCTGACAAGGGAGACGGCTGGAAGCGCGCCTTGAAGATTTTTCAGGAGATAGTCTGCCGTATCCGGCGGGCACTTTTCCTTGATGCTTTCTGCAAGGCTTCCCTCGAGCTTTCTCGGCAGAAGGAAGCCTTTCATGAGCTCGCCTACGATGTGCTCGGCATCCGCCGCGCTGCCGCCGTTGCCGCAGAGGATGAGTTTTCCGCCCTTTCGGTAGGTCTCTATTAGGATGTCCACCGCCTGCAGGAGGTTTTCTTTCATCGCTGCAAGCGTAGGATAGCGGCGGATGAGTGTGTCGACGGCCTGTATCGTTGTTTTTTTCAACATGATGTCCTTTCTTCAAGAAAAAGACCGCCCAAAGCGGACGGTCTCAGGGATGCATGAGCTAAATTTTCTTATGGTAGTCAGGCGTTCCGATAGCGATCTGCCGTGCGCTTCGGGTCGTAGCTGCCATTGGTCACATCTCTCGCCGAAGTGGTGGCCTGCGGCGTGATGTCGATGGGCTCGGTACCCGGTGTGTAGCTGGTCGCATGGCTCTGCGGCATACTGTTGTTTTGATATGGGGCTTGGTAATTGTTAGTTTTTTTTTCGCGGAAACGGTTCCATGCATAGCGGATGACGCGATAGGCGATGTAGAGGAAGATGAGGTTGAAGATCAGCCCCATGATATCCGAACCGAAGCCGCCGCCAACACCGCCGAAGCCGAGTGCATGCGAAAAGAGCGAGCCGAGCATCATGCCGCCGGCAAAGAGACCTGCGCCGCGCAGGAAACTGCCGAGACGGCTGGAACTTTGCTGCTGCGGTGCAGGCGAGGCGGTACTTGGGCGTGTGGCAGATGCACTTGGCGCTTCTTTTGAGAGACTGTTGGCGGGTTTTGACGGCTGATAGGAGCCGCCATTACCGGAGACGGATTTGCCGGAGTTTGCACCATTCGATGATGCAGAAGGTGCCGGCGTTGTCCTTGGCGCTGGTGTCGGCGCTGTGCGGGACATACGTGCGCCGCCCTTTGCCGCTTCTGCAACCGTAGTAAAGAGCGGCATGGTGCCGAAGCCTGTGTGCGGTGTGAGCGGAACCGGCGTCACAGGCACCATGACACTCAGCACGGCAGCTGCCGAGAGTGTCGCCAAAACTTTCTTCGCGGTCTTTATCATCTGATTCATCGTTTTACTGCCTGTCATTTTGTTCCCCTCTTTCAAATGTCTATGGTTTTGTATTTTGTACCGCTTATCCCTCTTTAAAGGATTTGATATCTTCGGGGAAAGCGTAGATTTCGCCGATGGTATCAAGTTCGCCCGATAGATAGCGATCGATATCATCGACATCGATGTAGAGCTTGCAGTCGATATCGAGATAGCCCTGCTCGTTTTTTCCTGCTGATAGGTCGCGAACCGCCATGAGACTTTCGCGCAGCTTTAAAAGCTCGCTGCGCCGGGCATGAAGGTCGAGCTTCACCAGAGGTACGCCATACGCTTTTATTACTTCATCCATTGTCATACGCTGGGACATGGTATCATCCTTTCTGTTTCTCTATCTCCCTGCGCTTCTCGGCAAAATATGCGCGGACTTCTTTTGACTTTCTGATGTTTATATTCTATGGAATTGCTATGAAGAATCTCTGAATGTCCGAAAATTGCCTTGTATGCTCGTTTATTTTTTCTTCGATTTCTCCTCTGTCTCGCGCTCCCGTGCGCGGACGAGAATTTCCGTCAGACGGCGTTTCTGGCGAAGATGGGACTCGTACTCGAGGTCATTCGAATCGATCTTCATGCGCGCATCGAGCATGTCGATGCTCCGCTGCAGCCTTGCGCGTGCTTCCTCATTCATGCCTTCTCCTTATCGCCTGCAAAAAAGGGACTGCCTTGCAGCAGACCCCTTTTTGCCGTTTCTCAGATAATTAAAAAATATCATTTGCCACAACGATGGTCTCGTCTCGGTTTGGACCGACGGAGACGATGCCGAGCGCAATGCCCGTGACTTCTGCCATGCGCGTGAGGTACTTTTTGGCATTTTCCGGAAGTTCGTCGTACGTGCGGCACTTCGTGATGCTCGTCTTCCAGCCGGGGAAGGTCTCATAGACCGGTTCGACTTCAGAGAGGACATTCAGGCTTGCGGGGACGCTCGGAAGGAGTTCACCCTTGTACTTGTAGCCCGTGCACATCTTGATTTCATCGAAGTTATCGAGGATATCAAGGCGCGTGACTGCCATGTAGTCAATGCCCGAGAGGATGCCGGCATAGCGGACGACGCAGGCATCGAGCCAGCCTGTGCGGCGCGGACGCTTCGTAACGACGCCGTACTCATGCCCTTCCTCGCGAATTTTATCGCCGATGGCATTAATCTGCTCGGTCGGGAAAGGACCTTCACCGACGCGCGTGCAGTATGCCTTGACGATGCCGACGACCTTGTCGATGCAGCGCGGTGCAACACCTGCGCCGACGGGAACGCCGCCGGATGTCGGATGCGATGCTGTGACATACGGATAGGTTCCGTAGTCGATATCGAGCATTGTTGCCTGTGCGCCCTCGAAGAGGATCTTTTTGCCTTCCCGGATCTCCTCGTTTATTAAGGCGATCGTGTCGCAGATATACGGGCGGAGGCGCTCGGCATAGCCTTCGTATTCCTTCAGAACTTCATCGTAGTCTAGAGGCTCATGATGGTAGAGTGCTTTTAGTTCTTTGTTTTTCAGTTCAAGATTTGTCTTGAGCTTTTTCGCAAATGTATCCTTTTCGATGAGGTCGCAGACGCGGATGCCGATGCGGTTGTCACGATCCATGTAGCAAGGACCGATGCCGCGCTTCGTCGTGCCGATCTTTCCCTTTCCGCGTGCATCGTCGCCGATGCCGTCCATCAGGCGATGATACGGGAGGACGACGTGCGCACGATCCGAGATGCGGATTCCGGAAAGGTCGATGCCGCGGGCAGCCAGAGCGTCCATTTCCTCGAGCATCGTCATCGGGTCAAAGGCAACGCCGTTGCCGATGACGCAGAGAGAGCCCTTGTAGAGAATGCCCGATGGCATGAGGCGAAGCTTGTATTCTTCACCGCCTGCGACGACAGTATGACCGGCATTGCTGCCGCCCTGAAAGCGAACGACGGTCTCTGCCTGCTGTGCGAGGTAGTCGACAATCTTGCCCTTGCCCTCGTCGCCCCACTGCGTTCCGGTTACTACTACGGTTGGCATGATTTCATCTCCAATTCCAGCTATTCCTACAGGAAAGCCTAGATAAAAGGGCGTCAGCCCTGAATGATGTTATTTCTCAAAGTCCAAAGCGGGCAAAGATCATGTCGACATTGCGGAGGAAATACTTATAGTCAAAGCACTCGTCGATCTCTTCCTTTGTCAGATACTTCGTGATATCCGGGTCTTTCTCGACGTTTGTGCGGAAGTCTTCCTTATCGAGCCAGCGCTTCATGGCATTGCGCTGCACCCACTTGTACGCATCCTCGCGAAGAACGCCCTTGCTGACGACGGCGAGCATGATGCGCTGGCTGTAGATGAGTCCGCCCGTGCGGTTCATATCGTGAAGCATCTTGTCCGGATAGACGAGGAGCTTGTCGATGATGTCCGTGAGCTTCTGCGTGCAGTAGTCGACGTTGATGGTCGAATCCGGCAGGATGACGCGCTCGACGGAGGAATGTGAGATGTCGCGCTCGTGCCAGAGCGTGATGTCCTCCATCGCAGAAACAGCGTTGCCGCGTACGAGACGCGCCATGCCTGAAATGCGTTCGCAGTTGATCGGATTGCGCTTATGCGGCATGGCGGATGAACCCTTCTGCCCCGGGGAGAAGTATTCCTCCGCCTCGCGGATGTCCGTGCGCTGAAGGTTGCGGACTTCCGTTGCGATCTTTTCGAGCGTCGAAGCGACGATTGCGAGCGTCGTCACGAACTCAGCATGACGGTCGCGCTGGATGACCTGTGTCGCAAGGCGAACCGGCGTGAGACCAAGCGCTTTTCCGACCATCTCTTCGATCTTCGGGTCGATGTTCGAGTACGTGCCGACCGCGCCCGAGAGCTTGCAGACGGAGACGATCTTTTTTGCATGCTCGACGCGCTCGATGTCACGCTCGATCTCTGCGCTGTAGAGAAGAAGCTTCAGCCCGAATGTCATCGGCTCCGCGTGGATGCCGTGCGTGCGTCCGATGCAGGGCGTATGCTTGAATTCGACAGCACGGCGGCGAAGTACTTCGAGGAAGTTTTTGAGGTCTTTTAAGATGAGGTCGGCGGCATCGCGCATCATCATGCAGTATGCCGTATCCTTGACATCCGACGATGTTAAGCCCTTGTGAATGTACTTAGAGTCCTCGCCGACATTTTCTGCGACATTCGTGAGAAAGGCGATGATATCGTGATGCGTGACCATCTCGATCTCGTGGATGCGCTTTACATCGAACTTTGCCTTTGCACGGATGTTCTTTGCTGCTTCTTTCGGAATCTCGCCGAGCTCTGCCATCGCGTCACACGCTGCCATTTCGACGTTCAGAATCTGCTGCCATTCGTTTTCGATCGACCAGAGATGCCCCATCTCAGGCTTTGTATAGCGTTCAATCATCGGGAATGTCCTCCTTCAACCTCTGTCGCTTCTTCTTCATGGTTCATTTTCCTGCAAAATTCTTCGGAGATATAGCTTTTACAAAACCCTTCAAACGTGCAGGAAATTACTTTGCTATCATAGCATTTCAAGCGGTGCCCTGTCAATTTTTCTGCCCTTTCTTATACGCCTTTTTGCATCCGTCTGTCTTTCAAAAAAAGGCGTATAAAAAACAAGCGATAGGCACAGTTTTATAAACAAAAAGCCGCGCAGATGCGCGGCAAAATTTCTGGTGCTCGCTGAGGGATTCGAACCCCCGACCCCCTCCATGTGACGGAGATGCTCTAGCCAACTGAGCTAAGCGAGCTTATGACAAAAGCATTATACAATATCGGTGCAGAGAATGCAAGGTTTTTCTTCTGTGCGGTGCCTGTCATAAATGTTACGAGAGAATACGATGCACCTAAGCAAACGTTAATGCTGTCTAGATTTCCTTTGTACCGAATACGAAGTGGGCACGGCTGCCGCTGGCGGTGCGGGTGACTTCAAGGCGCGCGGGAATGCGCTGCTCCAGACCCTCGACGTGGGAGATGATGCCGACAAGGCGGGCGCCTTCGGTGTGAAGTTTTGTCAGAACGTTAAGCGCGATGTCGAGCTTTTCTTGATCGAGTGCGCCAAAGCCCTCGTCGATGAACATCGTGTCGAGCCGTACGCCGCCGGCATACTCCTGTACGATGTCCGAAAGACCGAGGGCTAGAGAGAGCGAGGCAAGGAAGGACTCGCCGCCGGAAAGCGATTTGACGTCACGCTTCTTGCCGCTGTTGCTGTCTAGGACAGAGAGTTCCAAGCCGGCTTTCTTGCGGCGGTCACCCTCGCCGATGTCGCCGAAGACGAGTTGGTAGCGGTCACGGCTCATGATGGCAAGACGGCGGTTGGCGGCGTCCATGACTTCTGCAAAGATCGAGCGCTGTATATAGACGGAAAAAGGCATGTTCATGCCGCCCATCCGTCCGGAAGCAACGTCAGCGAGCGTGCCGGCGATGCGGTACTTCTCGCTCAGCACTTCGTATGCTTCGTCACTTTTGGCAAGCTGCTGCTGCACGTATTTTTTCTGCTTGAGTGCAGCGGCGGTAGCGGCTGCGCGCTTTGTCACTTCGTGCGCGGCGGCAGTTGCAGCGCGCTCTTTTTTCGCTAGAGCGATGGTATCCGGACGTATCTTTTTGTCGACAAGCTCCTTTGCGGCTCGAAAGGCGGCACGGGCATCGATAAGTGCAGCATCAAAAGCATCGATGCTTTTTTTGACGTTCTCGCGGTTTTCTGCAAGCATCATCTGGCTGTTGCGCACGATGTCACGGTATTCTTCCTCGGTAAAGCCTGCCTTTTTTACAGCCGCGCGAAAGTCCTCCCAGCCCTTTGCGGCGGCAGTACTTGCCTGCACGACCTCTTCTTCTGCGCTTCTCTTTGCAGCGTCTGCGGCAGCGCGTTTGGTGCGAGCTATCTCGAGTTTTTGACGCGCCGTGTCGAGTGCGCGGGTCGCAGCTGCGAGCGCGTGCGACGTTTTTTCCATTGCGGCAGTGAGCGCCCCCGGTGCGCGGAGTTCTTCCGGAAGCCGTTTCTGCACAGCAGTGACCTGACCGCGCGCTGTGCCTTCTGCCGCAACCGCAGCCTGCAGTTCGTCCTTTGCTCTTTTCTCTTTTGCCGCAGCGGTTTCTTTTGCCGCAGTGTTTCTCTTTCGTTCCTCCTGCACCATAGGCAGTTGTTTGCTCGCTTCCTGTGCAGCGAGCAGCGCATCGGTGGTCTTTTTTAATTCGGCGGCGAGCAGCGTTTCGTCGCTCTTAAAGTCAGGCTCCCACTTTTCCCGCGCGTCCGCGAGACGCTTTATTTCTCCCTGATGTTTGGTCTCTGCTGCAACTGCCGCTTCACTTGCCGCAGAAGCTTTCCGCTGCGCAGCATCGCGGATAGTCTCAGCTTTTTCAAGTTCCTCTTTGGTCGGTACGATATCGTCACGAACGGCGAGCTGTGGATGGTGCGTGGAGCCGCAGACGGGGCAAGGCATGCCGTCTTTCAGGCCGTCGGCTAAGGTGAAGGCGACGCTCAAGCGATAGAGTTCGCGCTGCTGCGCGGCGTATTTTGCCGCTGCTTCTGCCCTTTCTCTCATCTTAGCAGCAAGTTTTTTCGCCTTTTCTGCCTTCTTAGCTGCCTTCTGTACAGCACAGCTGCATTCCTTGCCTTTATGCAGGATATCGCGGTTTTTTTCGAGTGCGTTCTTTTTCTGTGTAAGTTCAGAGACAGCTGTCTGCATCTGCAGGAGTTTTTTTTCCTCAGCCGTTAGCTGCTCTGCCTTTTCGGAAAGTGCAGTGTGCCTCTTCTCCGCATCGGTCGCTGTCTTTCGTGCCTCCTCTGCCGCGCAGCTTGCTGCTTGGTATTCTTTTTCTGCTGCAGCCAGCAGCGCAGCGGCATCAGAAAGACCCTCGAGACGAGCCCTTTCGCGCTGCAGCTGCTCGCGCTCCTCACCGCGCGCCTCCTCCTCTGCCAAGCTTTCTGCCGCACGCCTTTCGTCCTCTGCGGCGCGCGCTGCCTCTTTTTCTGCCTGTTCCCTGGTCTTTTTTCGGTTCTCCAGCTCCTTGGCAAGGG
>CAUVCH010000011.1:0-14480 GCA_963550265.1 uncultured Mitsuokella sp.
ATTCGAAAATTTTTGGATTTGCGCTTCTTATCGTATTGCTTATAGAATCCTTTATTTAAAGTATCTCATGGCATGCCAGAATCAACGAACTAAATCTCGAACTATTCTCATTTCTCGTTCTCCCATGCTTCCTGCCACAATTACTCTACTGGTTCCATTCAAATTCCTACTTTCTATCTCCCCTCCATCATAGTCGTAGGCTGTATACTCATACCAATATACTCGTCTATCAGATAAAGAAAAAACGAAACGCTTTATAGCATAACCTTCTTCGTCTAAATAAATGAGCTTCTCCCAATATTGAATTAAATCATAGTTTTCATTCCCATTAGAATCGTTCTGGTAATGTACATTAGATGAATCAATCTATTCTTCCGCTATGCTAATTTCCTTTTGACGTTGAATAGAATATCGCAGACTCGCTGGATGCCCACAGCATTCCCGCATAAGGATAAGAAATGCCACGGCACTTTTTACATGCAGCAAAGAGTACTTTATTCCCAAGTTCACATCTGCGTTTTTATTTGGATGGACTGCATATGGTCAATTCATTTTTATACTCCTTAAAAACAATAAAAAATCCATAGCAACCCCCTTGCAGCACGATGTATCTCCCAACAAAGTACATCAAGGGGAATTGCTATGGATTGGCTGTCATCTGTCACAAGGAAGGAAAGGAAGGGGCGAACTGTTAAGCAAACAGAGGTTTTACAGCTTCTGCCAGTTCATCCTTTTCTCTCTTGGCTTCGGCGAGGTCTTTTCCCAAGGTCGTGAAATAGGTCTTGATCTTCGGCTCGGTGCCAGACGGGCGAACGACGATGGTAGCTCCGTCATCCAGCGTGTAGATTAGGACATTCGCCTTCGGCAGTCCTGTCTTTTCCGGTTCGGCATAGTCGACAATCTTGACGACTTTCTTACCGGCAAAATCCTTCGGCGGATTTTTGCGGAAGTTTCCCATAATGTCCGCCATCTTGTCCATGCCGGAAAGACCGGGGAAGGAGAAGGCATCGACCTGGTTGAAATAGCGGCCATATTCTTTATAAATCTCTTCGAGACGCTGCTTGATGGAAGAGCCAATAGAGCGGTAATATGCTGCCATCTCGCAGATCAGCATAGAAGCGATGACGGCGTCCTTATCGCGGACATAGGAGCCTGCAAGGTAGCCGTAGCTCTCTTCAAAGCCGAAGATAAAGCGATCCTCCTCGCCGTCTTTTTCAAGGCGGGCAATCTGGTCGCCGATCCACTTAAAGCCGGTGAGAACATGGCGGAGCTCGACGCCATAATGTGCGGCGACTTTATCCGCCAGCGGCGTCGAGACGATGGACATGACAGCGACGGGATTTTGGGGCATCGTGCCCTTTTCCTTTCGGCCGGCGGCGATATAATCGAGAAGCAGAACGCCCATCTCATTGCCGGTGACTAACTCATAGGAACCATCCGGGCATTTCATCGCGATGCCGACGCGGTCAGCATCCGGATCGGTTGCCAGCATAAGGTCTGCGCCGTCTTTCTTTGCCAGTTCCAATCCTTTTTCGAGGGCTTCAAAGATTTCTGGATTTGGGTAGCTGCATGTTGTAAAGTAGCCGTTCGGATACTCCTGCTCCGGAACAATGGTGATGTCCGTAATGCCGATGTCCTTCAAAACCCGCGTGACAGGGATAAGACCCGTGCCGTTCAGCGGTGAATAAACGAGCTTTAACCCACTCGTCTTTGCCAGTCCTGGACGCACCTGACGCGCTTCGATGGCTTCAAAAAAAACCTTCTTGCAGTCGTCGCCGACGAACGAGATAAGCCCGCGGCTGACAGCTTCGGCAAAGCTCATGTGTTTTGCGCCTGTCAGCACATCGGTGCGCTGAATGGAAGCGTAGACGACTGCCGCCGCATCATCCGTCATCTGACAGCCGTCGGGGCCATATGCCTTATAGCCATTGTACTGCGCAGGGTTATGCGATGCGGTAAGCATAATGCCGGCATTCGCCTGATAGTAGCGTGTGGCAAAGCTCAGCGCCGGCACGGGGTTCAGCTCGTCGTAAAGGCGGACGTGGATGCCGTTCGCCGCAAGGACACTCGCCGCTTCCTTGGCAAAGGTCCATCCTTTGAGGCGGCTGTCATAGCTTATGGCGACGATCTGCGTGCCGCCCTGTGTCTTGACCCAGTCGGCCACGCCTTGTGTCGCCTGCCGCACGACATAGATATTCATGCGGTTCGTGCCTGCGCCAAGCACACCGCGAAGCCCCGCCGTACCGAATTTCAAGGCGACGGCGAAACGCTCTTTAATGGCGTCTTCATCCCCTTCGATATCGCAAAGCTCCTTGTTAAGGTCGAAATCCTCTAAATCTGCCGCATGCCAGCGCGCATATTCCTCTTGATACATAAATATCCCCTTTCCAAAACCAATATTTTATTTGTTAATTATATTATATCTCAAAAAGTTGATTCTGAATAGTCCGAATAACGATAAAAATACTATAGAAAATATAAAAACACGCCGAAAAATTCGGCGTGTCAGGCGTGTCAGATGTATCATTTATTTTTTATTTATCCAGCGGCTTTTTCACCAGCCCTAAAATAAGGCAGCCGATGATGGCGCCCACCAAGATAGCGATGAGGTACATCAGCGGATTGCCGATGGTCGGAACGACGAAGATACCGCCGTGCGGAGCGCGCAGCGTGCAGTCAAATGCCATGGTGAGTGCGCCGGCGATGGCAGAGCCGACGACCATCGAAGGGATGACGCGAATGGGATCTGCTGCTGCAAACGGAATGGCGCCTTCCGTGATGAAGGCGAGTCCCATGATGTAATTCGTAGGGCCGGCCTTGCGCTCGGCTTCCGTAAAACGATCTTTAAAGAAGGTCGTGCAAAGTGCAATGGCAATCGGTGGAACCATACCGCCTGCCATGACGGCCGCCATAACGTGATATTCGCCGGATGCCAGAAGCCCCGTACCCGTGACATATGCCGCCTTATTGACAGGGCCGCCCATGTCAACTGCCATCATGCCGCCGACGATGATCCCCATGAGGATGCGCGCGGAGGGATCCATGTTCTTCAGCGTGTCCACCATCCAAGTGTTAATAGCAGAGACCGGCGGCGCGATGATGAAGAACGAGATGAAGCCCATGATGAGGATGCCGAAGACAGGATAGATGAGCATGGGCTTCATGCCGTCCAGTGACTGCGGGAATCCCTTTGTGGCCTTTTTCAAAAAATTGACGATCCAGCCGGCGACAAAGCCCGCGATGAGGGCGCCGAGGAAGCCGGAGCCCGTCGTTCCCGCAAGCGCACCGCCGACAAAGCCGACGGCAAGCCCCGGGCGATCGGCCATCGACATGGCGATAAACCCTGCGAGCACCGGCAGCATAAAGCCAAAGGAGGCGCCGCCAATGTCCTTGAAGAACTTCGCGACCGGCGTATTCGAGCCGAAGTTCGATGGATCGATGCTGTAGTCATC
This sequence comes from uncultured Mitsuokella sp., assembly GCA_963550265.1. GTDB lineage: Bacteria > Bacillota > Negativicutes > Selenomonadales > Selenomonadaceae > AWVT01. The sequence goes on from CAUVCH010000011.1 coordinate 3,453, forward strand.
GAGCAAAAAAGCGAGGGCGATCAAGATGCCGCCGCCGACGACAAACGGCAGCATATGGCTGACGCCGTTCATCAGATGCTTGTATGCCTGCCGTCCAAGGCTGTCACCTGCGGTATCTGCCGCGCCTTCCGCCTCGGTCTCACCACCGCCCTGGTAAATGGGCGCATATCCGGAAAGCGCCTCATCGAGGAGTTCATCCGCTTTGTTGATACCGTCTGCAACCTTGCGGATGACGACTTTCTTTCCCTTAAAGCGCGCCATGGCGACGTTTTTATCCGCCGCAACGATGATGCCGTCAGCAGCTGCGATCTCGGCATCGGTCAGCACGTTCTTCGTGCCGCCCGAACCATTCGTCTCGACCTTGATTGAGATGCCGCGCTTTTTCGCGTGCTGCTCCAAGCTCTCAGCCGCCATAAAGGTATGAGCGATGCCCGTCGGGCAAGCTGTGACAGCGAGCACTTGGATGTGATCCGGCTTCACGGGCGCCGCTTCCTTCCCGCGAGCTTCTGCGGGCTCTTTCTCTGCGGGCGCCGCTTCGAACTTGCCGTCTTCCTTTAAGTCGATGAGATGCCGAAAGGCCTCAACACTCTTGGCGGCAATCAGGGCTTCTTTAAAGTCCGGATCCATGATCATCGTCGCGAGCTTTGAAAGAATCTGAAGGTGCTCGTCATTTCCGCCGTCGGGTGCTGCAATCATGAAGAAAAGACGCGCGGGCTTTCCGTCCATCGACGCAAAATCCATGCCCTGCGGCACCGTCATCGCAGCAAGACCGGCGGTCTTTACACCTGCGCTCTTTGCATGCGGGGTCGCGATACCGTCGCCAAGTCCCGTCGTACCGGATGCCTCACGCGCTAAGACATCTTTCTTATACTGCTCCTTATCGGATAGGTTGCCGCCTGCCTCCATGAGGTCAGCCAGTTTGCTGATCGCAGCGGTTTTGTCTGCCGGATGCGTCTCAAGAGCAATGCTCTCAGGTTTCAATAGGTCATTGATGCGCATAACGCTACCTCGCTTTCTATCTATTTCCTCTGACAAGAATGTATCAAAAAGCCACGGAAGAAGAAACTCACGACAGTTTCTCTAACAATGCCTCGACTTCTTCCCGCGTCGCAAGCGCTTCGCTGAACGCCGATGCGCTGCCAGAAGCAACGCCCATGAGAAACGCCCGCTTAAAGTCGCCGCCCGATTCTTCAAAACCTGTCAGGAAGCCTGCGACCATCGAGTCCCCTGCGCCGACCGAATTGACGAGCGTGCCTTTGGGCACTTTGCTCTTATATGTCGCACCGTCTTCACCAACAAAGATGGCGCCGTCGCCGCCCATGGAGATGAGGACGTTCCGCGCGCCCTTTTCCTGAAGTTTCTTTGCATGCGCGATGACTTCATCGTCCGTCTTGAGCACGACATCGAACATATCGCCCAGCTCATGCTGATTCGGTTTGATGAGGAAGGGATGATACTTCAAGACATTTAAGAGAAGCCTCTTTTCCGCATCGACGACGATGCGGAGCTTGTTTTTCTCCAGACGCGCCATGATGCGCTCGTAAATATCATCGGGGAGCGTCTTCGGTATCGAGCCCGCAAGCACGAGCGTGTCATTTTCCTTCAGCTGCTCGAGCTTCTGAAAGAGAAGATCCCGCTTATCTTTTGGAATGTCCGGACCCTGCCCATTGACCTCGGTTTCTTCGCCGGCCTTGATCTTCACGTCGATGCGCGAAAAGCCCTGCTCGAGTGAAATAAACGCCAGATCGACACCGAAGCCGTCGAGCTGGCGGCGGATCTCATCACCTGTAAAGCCCGCAAGAAAACCGAGCGCCGTGCTCTTGATGCCGAGGTTTGAAAGGACGATCGAGACGTTGATGCCCTTGCCGCCCCCCAAGACCTTTTCATAAGTCACGCGGTTTGTTGCCCCCGCCTTGAAGGAATCGAGCCGGACGATGTAGTCGATCGCCGGGTTAAAGGTAACAGTGTAAATCATAGGGTTCCTCCTTGCCTGAGAAAGAAAAGAACAGCATGCCCCGCTCGCTTCACCTGCCCGATGCTGTCAAAATGGAAGCTAAGCCGCCATGCTCATATACTCTTCAGGATACCGAAAAAGACACCGAGAACGCCGGATGCCGCCAAAATCGTGATGACGCCGTACTTGAAATGGAGTGCGACAAGTGCAAGGACAAGAATGAGGAGACTCGTCCAGTCCAGTGCCGCAAAGTCGGTCGGCAGCCCCTCCGTATTCCAAACAGCGAGCAGGATAAAGTCAATGGCCGCGCCGCAGATCAAGGCGACGACAGCGGGACGAAGTCCGTTCAAGATGCCGCGAATCGGTCCGATGTTGCCATACTTCAAAAAGAGCTTGGCCAGAATAATGCCAAGGATCAGCGACGGAACGACAAATCCCGCCGTCGCCACGACGGCACCCGCAGTGCCCGCGACTTTCATACCCGCAAAGGTCGCTGCATTGATGCCGATCGGCCCCGGTGTCATCTGCGAAATCGTAAAGATATCGACGAACTCCGAGAGCGACATCCACGCGTGCTTTTCGACAACCGCCGCTTGGATGAGCGGCATCGACGCATAGCCGCCGCCGACGCAGAAGATACTGACCTTCGCGAACTCAATAAACAATGTTAGATAAATCATATCCTATTCCTCGCCCTTCCTTCCACATCTCGCCTATCCATTATACTTTGGATGATGCAGGAGGACGAGCCCCACAAGGCCGTCGATGATGACGAGAAGCATGATGTTCACATCGAAGAAGATGTTTGCGATAAAAGTCGCGAGAACGATGAGTATCGGGATGACTAGTTTCGTTTTCATCTGCTTGCGGAAAAGGTCAATTGCAACATCTGCAATAAGCGCCGTAGCACCGCACTGCATCCCTTTAAGAGCCATCTGCACCGTCGGATTCGAGGCAACAACGTCATAGCAGCGCGCGATGATGCTGATGGTGATGAGCGGCGGCAGCGTCGTGCCCAGCAGTGCTGCGATAGAGCCCCTGATCCCCGCCATACGATAGCCGAGGATGATGCAGGCGTTGACCGCTACGATGCCCGGCATCGACTGTGCGATCGCGACCATATCGAGCACCTCTTTGTCGTCGAGCCAGCCGTATTCATCCACATACTTCGCCCTTAGAAGCGGGATGATGACATACCCGCCGCCAACCGTAAATGCGCTGATGAGAAAGGTGGAGCTGAAAAGCTTCCAGAAGAAATTCGCATCCCGCACCTCTCTTTGTGTCGATCCTGTTTCCATGCGCTATGCGCTCCTTTCTAATATTTCATTCATTATAGCATTGCCCGCGCCAGCCGAAAAGAGCAAGGTATCAAATTCCCCCCATTTGCAAGTTATAATCTATAAAACGTGCCTGTCACAGCATGAGCGTTTCTATCGCAATATCCTCCCGCCGCAATTTTGAAAAATCCGCCGCTGCGACGAGTTCCCGCGCCGACAGCTTCTCCTGCTGCTCGATGATACCGCACGCATGCGCAAGCGCCCCCAGAATCGCCGCCGGCTTTTTCCCTGCCGCACGAAGTTCACGCACCGTCAATCCCTTCTGTCGTTTGGAAAGGCGCTTTCCATTCGCATCGACCAACATCGGCACATGACGATAACGCGGCGCCGCATAGCCTAGCGTCTCGAGAAGCCAGATCTGTGCCGGCGTCTCGCCGAGAAGATCACGCCCGCGCAGGACATCCGAGATTTGCATCGCGCCGTCATCCACAGGCGTCGCCAGCGGATAGGCATAGAGTCCATCCGAGCGGCGCACGCGAAAATCTCCGACGCTTCGTGCAAGATTCATCCGCTGTACGCTATACGTCGCATCGGTAAAGACAATATCCTTCGCCGGCACATGGACGCGAAAGCTCGGCCGCCGTAAATGTTCTGCTGCGATGCGCTCCTCTTCCGTCATGCGAAAGCAGTGACCATCGTAGACGCGCACTTCCCCTTCGTGCGGGGCACCGACGCCCATGAGGCGAGCACGCGAACAAAAGCAGGGATAGAGCAGCCCCTGTGCCCTGAGCACGGCAAGCGCCGTTTCATAGTGTGCATAGCGCGCCTGCTGCGTATAAGGTGCATACGTGCCGCCGATGTCCGGCCCCTCATCCCAGTCGAGCCCGAGCCACTTCAGATCTTCCATGAGGGCACACGCATATTCTTCATGACTCCGCTCTTCATCAATATCCTCGATGCGCAGCACAAATGCCCCGCCTTTTTGCCGCATCTCGAGCCATGCGAGAAGGGCGATAAAGACATTGCCCAAATGCAGAAAACCCGTCGGGCTCGGTGCAAACCTGCCGCGCCTCTGCCTGGGCTTTTTTTCAGCCTCTTTCACCATATGTTCGTGCTTCACCAGACCTTTCGCATCTATACCAACCAACGCACAAAAATAGGGCAAACCGAAACATCCATAACCCCTTGTGTTTCTTCTGCCCATTATACAATGCCTACCGTGCCGCTCGCAAACAAAACACCCCAAAAGACAGAGACACCCTTCGTAATGAGCAGTTACGAAGGGTGTCTCTGCTGTGTATTGTGTATTATATCTTAGGAGAGCTTGGGAAACCGCTATCCCCTTCCACAAGGATAGGAGAAAATCGCCTGACAAACCAGAGCCATGTGAAACAACTTTCTCAAATGTTCCCTAACGAAAGCCTGTATATACTATAGCACTTATGATAATGAAAATCAATACTTTATTTGAAAATATTTTTCAAATTTATTTCAGCAGGATTTTACACCTCTGCACCGGTCGAATACATGGGGATCTTTTCCGGATTCTTCAACATTGTCCAGATACCGCAGGGGCAGACGCCGGCGCAGATACCACAGCCGATACAGCGCTCAGGGTCACTGATGTATTCCCATGTGCCGTCTCCTTTATCAATACGGCTGATCGCCTTTTCCGGGCAGGATTCCAGACACATCTTGCAGTCACGGCAGGTGCCGCAGCTGACACAGCGGTTGTGATCAGTGACAGGATCGCCGAGGTCGCAGTGATGACATTTTTCGAACCATTCCTTTGCCAAACGCTTCTGCGGGATGACAGGTTTCTCCGGGAAGTCGACAGCCGCTTCGCCGCGGAGAAAGCGGTCAATGTGAAAGGCGGCGCGACGGCCGCTCCCGATGGCGTCTGTCAGGCGGCCGGGCTTTATCGTATCGCCTGCCGTATAAACGCCTGGAAGAATGGACTGATCCTTTTTCGGGACGAGCCAGCTCTTGCGGAAGTATTCAATGCGCTCATCTTCCGGCAGAAAGTCGAGAACCGGCTCTTCACCGATGGAAACGATGACTTCGTCCGCAGGGATAAAGGCACCGCCCTTGCCGTAGACGCCCTCTGCCGTAATCTTTTCTGTAAAGAACGGCCACTGAATCTTGCCGCCGAGGCTCTCAAAGTATCCGATTTCCTCCTTGAACGCCGCAGGCCTTGCCACATCGACAGCGATGACGCTCTCTGCCCCCATCTCATAGGCGCCGCGGCAGGTATCCATGCCGGAGTTACCCGCACCGATGACGACGACGCGCTTGCCGACCTTCGGCTTTTCGCCGCGGTTGATCTTCTTCAGGAACTCCAGTCCCATCGTCAGCCGCTCTGCACCTTCCCACGGGAAGAATCGGGACTTCGTGCCGCCTGTTGCCACGAGAACAGCGTCGTTTTCTTGGCGAAGTTTATCGAACTGCTCGCGCTCAACCTTTGTTTTCGGCACAAATTTCACACCGAGGTCTTCGATGCGCTTCAGCTCGGAGACGAGGAGTTCATGTGCCAAGCGGCCGCGCGGAATCACCTGCTCGAGTTTGCCGCCGATGTGATCGGCATCGTCATAAACCGTGACACTATGTCCCTTGCGCGCAAGCTGCCAAGCAGCAGAAAGACCCGCAACACCGCCGCCGATGACGGCGACCTTCTTACCGGTTTTTTCCGTCGGCGCTGGAACTTTTGCATAGGCGGAAAGGAAGCCCAAGCGGCCGATCTGGATGGGCTCGTCGATGGAGCCGCGCGTACAGGCGTCCATGCAGGGATTCGGGCAGACCGAACCACAGACACAGCCCGGAAACGGCGTGTAGTCCAGCTCGAGCTGAACAGCTTCTTCTTCACGCCCCATGCGGATAAGGTCGTAACGGCGCTGTGTCGGGATGCCAATGGGGCAGCCGTATTCACAGGGTGCGGCGTATTTCGCATTCTCCCAGACCGGGACGCGCAGACGGTAGAGCCCATGGGAAAGCATCCCATGAACTTCAAAATCATCATGTGCGACATCGGCAAAAATGCCGCCCTTAACCCAGCCCGTCCTGCGGAACTCGGCAACGCTCGGACGCTCACCAAAGCCCTCAGACGCCTTCTCATCCTTCGTCAGAGGGCGGAGCTTATGCCACATCGCCCAATCTGTCAGCTCGCCCCTAAGACTTGTCTCGTCGATTTTTTCAAGGAACTCGTCCATGCCCTTTTCGAGGAAGGCAATGTCTGCCGCATCGAGTGCACAGACCTTGATATCTGCCGGATGCGTGCCAATAGAGCCGCGGGCATAGACGACGCCGCCGACCATGCCGACGCAGGCGCGCTCGCCAAGAACGCTCGCAAAACCTTCGCTGTCATAACCGCAGACGACAGCCTTGCCGCCGCCCATGAACTCGAATGAAAACGAGCCGACATTTTTGAGAATCCAAAGCTCCGGCTCCTCGTAAAGCGGATCATGCTTCATCAGCGAGCCCGTGCGCGTGCCGCCGCGGCCGCCGATAAAGATTTTACCGGCCGACGAGCAGTGACCAGCCGTATCGCCGGCATCGCCCTTGACGGTGATGATGCCGCCTGCATTCAGCCAGCCGACATCTGCCGAGGTCGATTCCTCGACGAGAATCTCCGTGCCCGGCAGGCACATCGAGCCAACGCGCTGACCGGCATTCCACACATGAAAGTGAAGCGCCTTTCCCTCGGGATGCCAAAGCGGACCGCCGATATCGTGCTGCCCGGAGGCCTTGATCTCAAACTCCGTTTCGCCGCCTTTGACCGCCTCTTCGATGGCGAGGAGGAGATCCTGTGTGGACATGCGCTCATGCCCTTTAGTCGTTTCGATTTTAAACATTGTCTCCCCTCCTTAGCAGACGTACTGAATGCCGAGTTTTTCTGCAACATTTTCGTCGGTCGAAACAAGCGCATCGCTGCGCCCGATCGGAAGCGACGAGTTGCCAATCGGCGCCATGAGTTTCTTGAGTTCGGCGTCAAAGGCAAGGACGTAGTCGACGATCTTCTGCGCGCCCTTATCGACGTCCAGCCGCTTGACGAGGCGTGGATCCTGCGAGCAAATACCCGTCGGGCAAAGGCCTGTATTGCAGGAGTTGCAGCGCCCTTCCTCGTTGCCGATGCAGCCGAGCAGCTGAATGAGCACCTTACCGACGAAAACGCCGTTGGCACCAAGGCACATCATCTTGAAGGCATCTGCCGCCGCATTGCCCGTCATGCCGATACCGCCGCCGCCGTAAAGCGGAATCTGTCCCTGACGCCCCTGCTTGACGGCGGCGAGATAGCAGTCACGCACCTTCGAGACGACCGGATGCCCCGTGTGGTCGAGCGAGACTTCATTTGCCGCGCCCGTGCCGCCCTGAATGCCGTCGATGAAGAAACCGCCGCAGATGTTATACGGGTCGCGCAGCAGGTTATTGTAAACGGAAACCGACGTCGCCGAAGCTGCACACTTGATGGCGACGGGAACACGGAAGCCGAATGCCGCGTTCATCGAGAGGTGCATCTTCTGGACGCTTTCCTCGATGGAATAAAGCCCCTGATGGTTTGGCGGCGAAGAGAGCGTCGCCTTTGGGACGCCGCGAATCGCCTGAATGTGCTCTGCGACCTTTGCCTCCATGAGGAGACCGCCATCGCCCGGCTTTGCGCCCTGACCAATCTTGATGAGAATGCCCGCCGGGTCCGTGACCATCTTCGGAATGGCACGGATGATGCGGTTCCAGCCAAAGTGACCGGATGCAATCTGTATAATGAAGTATTTGAGATAATCACTCGTGAGGAGCCGTCCCGGCATACCGCCTTCGCCGGACGACATGCGCACAGGCAGACCGCACGTTTCATTGAGGTAACCGACAGCAAGCGCGACCGCTTCCCAAGCGCGCGTAGAGAGCGCACCGATGCTCATGTCCGAAAAAATCAGCGGATAGATCCAATCCACCGGCGGCGTCTTCTTATTTTCAACAAGCTTGCCGTCCTTGATTTCAAACGGCAGCTTCTTTGCCGGCAGCACGCGGCCGAACGGCGCACGGATATCGAACGTATGGCGCGCCGCATCGAGCGATGGATCCGTCATCTGCGAGATGCGCCCGACAACGATGGTATCCAGCGTGCGCTGTGCATTAAGGTTTGTGCGGCCACCGCGCTTGATGGGACCCTTGTCCTTGGAAAGGAGGGTCTTACGGTTGTCCGCATTGCGCACCGGCCGTATCGCCGTGTTCGGGCAGATTTTCTCACACATCCCGCAGCCGCGGCAGAACTCTGTCAGGCTCGCGACCTGGCGAATGACCGGACGAGCCTCAAAAGTCTTTTTCGGCGCTGGCTGGCGATCATCCGAGACCGTAAGTGCATGGCGCTCGACACCGACTTCGATGGCACCGAAGGAACATGCCGCGACGCAGCTGCCGCACATCGTGCAGCGATCCGGCTTATACTCTAGGATCCACGGCAGGTCGTTGACACCGACGTCCTGGGTCTTCATTGCTTGCATCTCTGTACCTCCAGATTGTCATCAATGACGATGATCTCGCGTTCGTTCGGATAAATATCTTTCGTCTCATCGCGATCCGGCAAGATCTCATTGATGCCGCATACTTCCGAAGAAATCGCCACCATGTCGTCCGTGCGGCCGACAACAACCGGACGAAGCTTCTTTGAGTCGCAGCAAGTGATCATCTCGCCCGTCGGAAGAACGCCGATGATCGTGTTTGGCCCGTTGATTTCAAGGTTTGCCAAGCTTTGACGAATCGCCGTCAAGACCTCCCTATCCTCGCGCTCATCGATTTCCTCGAACGGCAGCGGCGTGATGACGTGCTTGTAATACGGCAGCGGCCACTTCAGCTCATGGTGTATATAATGAAGCGTATTGAGGAAGCACTGGGAATCCGACTCGAAGCCAACATAACCGCGGTGCAGCGAGCGCTGGAACTCCTTGTTCTTCGTGAAGAAGGTATTCTCGCCGTTCGCACAAAGCGTATAACCCTGCAAAAAGAACGGGTGCGCAGCATAGCGGACAATGTCGTAATTCGTATTCTGACGGCACTGTGCGACGATGGATTTTGCCACAAGACAGCCATTGTCGTCCCAGAGATGAAAATACGTTGCAATATCTGCCGGGTCGCCGATCTCCTTCAGCGTCAAGACATCCGGCCAGAAAGAGTAGACATACCCTGCATTTGCATCCTCAAGAAGCTTGCGGAGCGCCAGGCGTGCATCGAGCAGAAGATTCTCCTTGACCTCTTTCGGTGCGTCCTGCATATCCTCCGGGTAATCGTAGTTTCGGAAGATGTAGTAAGGCATCGCCTGGATATCAAGTCCCGGCTTCTTATTCGGCACAGGAATCCACTCGGCGAGCTGGACAAAGTTATGCGCGTCCATATACTCTTCGACCAGCTGCGCCCCGCGCTGCGTACAGGCAAAGGACAGCAGCGGCTTATCTTTGTAGTTGGAAAAAATTCCATACAGATCCTGCATGACCATGGCGAAGCCCGAATTATCGTGACCTTCCTGCTGCGGCAGCATCAAATGCAATGCCTTAGATGGCTGAATAGGCACCTTGCTCTTAATGGAACCAATACGGCACATGGCTCTCTCTCCTTTTCGTAATAGACAAGTGTACACAATATAGATATATAATGATACACATACATATGTCCGTGTATAGAAATTGGTAGAGATTATTATAGAAATATATGGTAACTATGTCAATAATTTACGCCATGTATACATGAATACCCAGAAATACAAGCCTTTCATGCCGTTCTCGCCGAGAATCGTAGGCAAACAAGAAGAACTCCTCAGCGCACCTCCACCTGACACATCCGCATTGCGGCGAGGGCATTTGCGTGGCTCTCAGGTGTGACGCCCGCACAGCAGGCAGCATCGACACAGATGCGCTTTTCGGGGTAAAAAGCCTTTACTAGAAGGGCGTTGGATATGACGCAGATATCGGTACAGAGTCCGACCAGCTCGATTGCATCGTAGTCCCTGAGTGCGGTGGGGAGCGCAGTTGCGCCGAATGTAGGCTTTTCAATCACGGCTTCCGCTTCCTTTACAAAGGGCGCAAGTGCATCGGCAATCGCCCAGCCCACCGTACCGCGAATGCAGTGCGGGACAGGCAGCTTCTTTCCCTCCTGCGTCGCAAGATAGTCCGCGCCATGCGTATCCATCGTGAAGATGAGCGCCACCCCCTCTGCACGCGCAGCCGTGAGCTTCTCCACCATACGCGGCAGCATCGCCTGTGCCTCCTTTGTGCCAAGTGCCCCATCGATAAAATCGTTCTGCATATCTATAACGACGATTGCCTTTCGCATTCTATCTCCTCCTTCAAAAATTCGTGTATGTTTTTTATTATATCATACTACTATAGACAGATGGACCGAAGGCATCTTACAGAAAAAGAGATTTTAATAACTCAAAAAAATTATTTTTCCCTTGCATTTTCTCCATTTTTTCTTATAATATCGGTACTGTTACACAAAGGAATGCACAGAGGAGGAATCACTATGACCATGCTGCCGCGTCAGTACATGATGCTGTTTGGAATCACGATCACAGCATTTATCTTCAACACATCGGAGTTTATGCCGATCGCACTGCTCATTGATATCTCCCAGTCGTTCTCCATGACAGCGGCTGCGACAGGGCAGATGATTACCATCTATGCGTGGGTGGTGGCACTGCTGTCGCTGCCGCTGATGCTCCTGACCTGCCGCATGGAATTGAAAAAACTGCTCCTCCTGATGGTCGCACTCTTTGGCATAGGTCAGCTGATTTCGGGGATCTCTGTAAGCTAT
>CAUVCH010000012.1:0-14432 GCA_963550265.1 uncultured Mitsuokella sp.
TCTTCTTGAGCATAAGAAGGGTGTCCTTTCAAGTGTTCTCAATACGATCTCTAATGACTCTGGCAGTATTATGACGATTAATCAGGGGATTCCGTTGCAGGGCGTTGCCAATGCAACGATTTCCATCGAGACGGCGAACCTTTCCATTGACCTCGAGGCGCTTCTTGACAAGATTCGCATGGTTGACGGCGTAAAGCGCTTGGAAGTTCTGGGGCAGTCCTGATCCCCACAGATGAAAGAGAGTTCTACATGAAAGATACGATTCATATCGCGCTCCTCGGCTCCGGTACGGTCGGCTCCGGCGTTTCTGAAGTTTTGAAAATGAACGCGCGCGAGCTTGCCGAACGTGTCGGCAAGAACATTGTCCTCAAGAAGGTACTTGTGCGCGATATTAAGAAGCCGCGGAAGAATATAGATATGTCGCTTCTGACGGATGATTTTGAAAGCATCGTCAATGATAAGGATATCGACATTGTCGTCGAAGTCATGGGCGGACTGCATCCGGCAAAAGAGTACATGATCCGTGCGATAGAAGCGGGGAAAAGTATTGTTACAGCGAACAAGGACGTCCTTGCGACATATGGTAAGGACGTCCTTAGTGCAGCTGAACGAGCGGGGGTAGACTTCCAGTTTGAAGCGAGCGTCGGCGGCGGCATTCCCATCATCACATCGCTCAAGCAGAGCCTTACCGCGAATAAAATCACGGAGGTCATGGGCATCGTCAACGGCACGACGAATTATATGCTGACAAAGATGGCGAATGATGGGGTGTCCTACGAGACCGTTTTAAAGGAAGCACAGGAGAAAGGATATGCCGAAGCCGATCCGACGGCAGATGTCGAGGGATTGGATGCGGCTAGAAAAGCGGCGATTCTCGCATCCATCGCCTTTAATACACGCGTTCACTTCAATGATGTTTCCGTCGAAGGCATCACGAAGATTACGACAGAAGATATTGACTATGCAAAAGACCTCGGTTTTGTCATCAAACTTCTCGCCATCGGCAAGGATTCGGTAGAAAAGGGTGTCGATGTCCGCGTGCATCCCGTCTTTCTGCCGAAAGAGCATCCGCTTGCCTCGGTGAACGGTGTTTACAATGCGATCTTTGTTCGCGGCAATGCCATCGGCGATACGATGTTCTATGGACAGGGCGCAGGTTCTCTTCCAACGGCATCCGCAGTCGTTGCAGATATTGTTGAAGTTGCGCGCAACATGGTGCATCATAATCTCGGCAAGCTTCTCTGCACATGTTACGAACATAAAAAGCTATGCCCGATCGAAGAGGTCGAGTCCTGTTATTACATCCGCCTTCTCGTTGATGATAAGCCGGGCGTCCTGGGCGCGATTGCAACGGAGTTCGGCAGGGCAGATGTCAGCCTTCGTTCGGTCATTCAGACGCGCCGCAACATTGCAGAGCATGCGGAAATCGTCGCCGTCACACATTGTGTAAAGCACGTGCGCGTCCGGAAGGCAATTGAAGCGCTTCGAAAGCTTCCGGTGGTAGACGAGGTTCGCAATGTCATTCGTGTGGAAAGTGAGTAAGTTAGAACATGAGTAATTCGATACGCATTCGAGTGCCGGGCACGAGTGCGAACTGCGGCGCGGGCTTTGATTCTCTCGGACTTGCATGCAGCATATACAACGACCTAGAGCTTACGCTTTTGGAAGAAGAGCACCTAGCGATTGAGATAACTGGTGAAGGTGCGGAAAACATTCCCCGCGACGGACGGAATATCGTTTGGAAATCCGTGCAGTACTTGCTGGAAAAGGCGGGAGAAAAGGAGCATTTTCGCGGCGCTGTCATTCGTATGGAAAATAACGTTCCGCTCTCGCGCGGCTTGGGAAGTAGTGCGACAGCGATCGTTTCGGGCTTGAAGGCGGCGAACGTCATTTTAGGAAGTCCGTTCAATCGACAGAAGCTCCTGCAGTTTGCAACCAAGATCGAGGGGCATCCAGATAACGTCGCTCCTGCGCTATTCGGCGGCTTTACCGTCAGTACGAGTTCAAGCGCGCGCGTCGATTGTTTCTCCTTCATGCCAAAGCTTCGAATGAAACTCGTCGTCGCCGTACCGGACTTTCCGCTTTCAACACGGGCAGCACGCCAAGTCCTTCCTGAGAAAGTCACGATGAAGGATGCCGTCTATAACATCGGCAGGGCTTCCATGCTCGTCGCCGCACTCTCGCACGGAAGTGAGCAATATGTGCGCGGCGCTTTCGGCGATGCACTGCACCAGCCATATCGTGCCAAGCTTATCCCCGGGATGTTCGATGTATTCCGTGCAGCGCGCCAGGCGGGCGCCATGGGGGCAAGTTTGAGCGGAGCAGGTCCATGCCTTATCGCATATGTCTCGCAGCGGCGTCATGCAGAAGAGGCGGTGGGCAAGGCGATGCAGGAGGCATTTCAAAAGCATGCGGTGGCGGCAAAGATTTTAACACTTGACCTCGATACGAGAGGTGCGCACGTCGTCCGCTGAAAAAAGCCTTTCCCGTTTGTCGGAAAGGCTTTTCTTTTTGCCATATTCAAGACTGCAACAGCGAAGGGAGGCTGCGAGATGAAGGAAGCGGAATTCGTTGAAAAAATTCAAGCGCTTGGGGGCAAGGTCTACATCGTTGGTGGTTGGGTGCGCGACAAAATTCGCAAGGTAGCTCCGCACGACAAAGACTACATGGTTACCGGTGTCGAAGAAACAGCATTCGAGTGCGCATTTCCCCATGCGAAGCGCGTCGGCAAAGCCTTTCCCGTCTACCTTGTCGATATTGACGGTGAGATGGAGGAAGTCGCTTTTGCGCGAAGGGAAAAGAAAACGGGACGCGGCTACAAAGGCTTTACCATGTTCTATGATCCTTCGACCTCTGTGGAAGACGACCTCATTCGCCGCGATACGCGCATCAACAGTATGGCGATGGAGCTGCCGCATTACGGTTTAATCGATCCTTTTCATGGGGAAGCGGATATAAGGGAAAGGAAAATCTGCGCGACGAGTGAACATTTTCCCGAAGATCCTGTTCGCGCGCTGCGCGCCGCAAGACAGGCGGCGCAGTTTGGTTTTCAAATTACAGATGAAACCTATGCAGCGATGCAGGCCTGCAAAGAAGATCTGGCGTTTGAGCCAGAGGAACGCATCTATCATGAGCTTGTGCGGGCGCTTGCGACGGATAAGCCTTCTATCTTCTTTCTTGCACTGAAGAAAGCGGAACTCTTAGACGTTACCTTTCCCGAGCTTTTTGCGCTCGTTGGTAAGAGCCAGCCTGTCGCCTTTCATCCGGAGGGCGATGCCTTTAACCATACGATGCTGGTGGTCGATGCGGTCGCAGCGGAAACAGACAGCATCCGTGCGCGTTTCGCGGGACTTGTTCACGATTTAGGCAAGGGGACGACGCCGCGGGAGATGCTCCCCAACCATTATGGGCACGAAGTACGAGGGCTTGCTGTCCTTGCTCGATGGAATGCACGGATGACGCTGCCGAAGGTGCTTCTTGAAGCGGGAAGACTCGTCATCAAGGAGCATATGCGGGCGACGATAATGACAAAGGTAGGAAAGCAGGCGAAACTTTTGCTGAAGATTGACCGCTCGACGATGAAGCTTGAGGATTTCAATGCCGTCATCCGTGCGGATTCGCATGGACTGCCGTCGTATCTGGAACAGGGAGCAAAGTACATCAAAATCATGCAGGCTATCGATGGACGCTCTGCGCCAAAGGAATTAAAGGGACCTGCCATCGGCCGGTGGATCGAGCATCAGCAGATCAAAGCCTTTCAGCGTGCACGGCAGAGCGGTGAAAAGTGAAGAATGGGGCGTGGTATGCGCTTTTTATCAAGAGATAAATTCACTGCTTTTTTCTGAATTTAGCAGGAATTTGATGTTTTTTATGGAATAATCTTATAGAACACTAAGAGACGAAGAAATTGAATAGAGGTGATTACTATGCCGACGATTATGCCATATAACGGTAAGCAGCCAAAGATTCACAAGAATGTCTTCGTCGCGCCGAATGCAACGGTCATTGGCGATGTCGAGATTGGAGAAGGTTCCAGCCTTTGGTTGAACACGGTCGTGCGCGGTGATTTCCAGCCGATCCGCATCGGCAAGTACACGAATGTGCAGGATAACTGCACGATTCATGTTATGATGGATGCGTCGACCAACATCGGTGATAATGTCCTTATCGGGCACAATGCTATTTTGCACTGTGCGCATATCGGCAGCAACTGCCTGATCGGAATGGGCTCCATTATCCTCGGTTATTCTGAGATTGGTGACAACGTCATCCTCGGCGCCGGCACGCTGCTCACACAGCGCAAGAAGATTCCGAGCAACTCGCTTGTCTTTGGCAACCCGGCAGAAATCGTCCGTGCCCTTCGCGATGACGAGATTCAGGCCGTGAAGGAATCGGCGCTTCATTACCACACGATAGCGGAAAAATATAAAGCAGAGCTCTTGTAATCTTATCGTATCTTCGATGTATTGTATGGTTTGTAATATCTAACAAGGAGCATTTCATGGAAAAAACACTCGTACTCATCAAACCGGACGCTTTTTTGGGGCAGCATACGGGCGATATCCTGAAGATTTATGAGGAAAACGGTCTTCGCATCGCTGCGATGAAGGTTCTCAAGATGGATGAACATCTTGCTGCACTTCACTATGAAGAGCATATCGGCCGTCCATACTATGCCGATCTTGCCTCTTTTATGACGAGTGGTCCGATCGTTGCCATGGTTCTCGAGGGGGAAGATGCCATCAAGCGCGTTCGCGAGATCAACGGCAAGACCGATCCAAAAGAAGCTGCCGAGGGTACGATTCGCAGACTTTTTGCAGCATCGAAGAGCCGCAATGCCGTCCATGCTTCCGATAGTCCGGCGAGTGCGGCACGTGAAATCAAAAACTTTTTCAGTTCTATCGAGATCTTTGATGAGATGTATGACGTCAAAAATTCTTAATTCATGTGCATCTTTAGGCGAGGAGGGATGAACGATGTCTGTTACGACAAAGACAGGCGACAAGGGACAGACGAGCCTTTTTACCGGCGAGCGCGTCGATAAGGACTCGCTTCGCGTCGAGGTCTACGGAACCATTGATGAAGTCGATGCCGCGCTTGCCATGGCGCGTGCCTTTTCCGAAAAGGACGAGGTGACAAAGCGTATCTACGGTGTACAACAAAAGCTAGGGCGGCTCATGGCAGACTTTGCCAGCCTAGGCAAAGAGCCGCTGATTACAGCAGCAGATGTCAAGGCGATGGAAGACGATATCGCGGTACTAGAAGACGCCCTTCCAGAACAAAATAGCTTTATCATTCCCGGCGATACGAAGGCCGGCGCCATGCTCGACCATGCGCGTACTGTCGTGCGCCGTGCCGAACGCCTGGCGATTCGCCTTGCCAAGACGGAAGCAGTCGCCGAAAGCGACCGCCTCTTCCTCAATCGCCTGTCGGATTACTGCTATCTTTTGATGCGGTTGGAAGAAGATGTCTTTACATCCTTGGATGAAGCATGACATCGCTGATTCTATATGAATATACAAGAGCTGCGAGCATTTTTGCAGCTCTTATTTTTAACGCATTCGCTGTACTTTGGGAAGGATTTTTTCATTTTTCAGAGAATAAAGAAATATAAACTTAGCCAATATACGACGATTTTCACGATGCCTGCTTTTTTGCCGGCTTGGTGGAAATTAGAGGATGGATGCAGGGAGGAAAACGGAATGAAAAATTATCCGAGCACAAACCTTCGCAACATAGCGGTCATCGGTCATGGAAAGACAGGAAAGACGACGCTTTTGGATGCCTGCCTTTTTAATGCGGGTGCTGTCAGCCGTCAGGGAAACGTGGAACAGGGCACAAGCGCATTGGATACTTCGGCAGAGGAAGCAAGGCATGAGATGACGACTTCGCTGAAGCTTGCCGCCGGTGAGTGGAAGGGGTATAAACTGAACTTTCTCGACACGCCGGGCTTTCCCGATTTCGTTGCGGATGTTCAAGGTGCCTTTGCTGCGGCCGATAGTGCACTGATTCTGATTTCTGCGGTTTCCGGCATCGAGGTCAGCACAGAAAATCTCTGGCAGTATGCCAATCAAATGGATATGCCGCGCGCGTTCTTCATCAATAAGATGGATCGTGAGCATGCGGATTTCAATCGTGTTGTCGAAGAGCTTCGCATACGCTTTGGTAAGGGCGTCGTTCCTGTACAGGTGCCGGTCGGTCAGGCGTCTTCCTTCCAAGGTGTCGCCGACCTGCTTTCGCTCCATGTCAAGATTATGATGCACGATGCTCCTTCTGCGAAGGCAGAGGTTCCCGCCTATATTCAGGAGGATGTTGATGCTGCGCGCAGACTCCTGATTGAATCCGTTGCAGAATTTAATGACAAACTTCTGGAAAAGTACGTCGATAGTGAAGAGATTACAGAAGTTGAAGTTCAAGCAGCACTGATCGAAGGCATACAGGCGCGCAAGATTTTCCCAATCTTTTGTGGTTCGGCGAAGAAGAATATCGGTATTATGAAGATGATGTATGATCTCATAAGCTATATGCCGACGCCATACTTCAAGACGTCCATCGGCGAGAATCCAAAGACGGGCGAGCTCAAAGAGCGCACGACAGAAGGCACTTTTTCTGCGCAGGTCTTCAAGACGATGGTGAGCCCTATGGAAGGGCGGCGGAGTTTTCTGCGGATTCTCTCCGGCACGATGCGCGGGGAATGTGCCTATTTCCACGCAAACGCCGACAAAGCTATCCGCGTCGGCAAGCTTTTGACCATGTGCGGCGCAGATGAAGTACAGCTGTCGTCCGCTGCGGCAGGCGATATCTGTATTCTTAAAAAGCTTGACAGCGTAAAGACCGGCGACACATTT
Organism: uncultured Mitsuokella sp.; assembly: GCA_963550265.1. Classification (GTDB taxonomy): domain Bacteria; phylum Bacillota; class Negativicutes; order Selenomonadales; family Selenomonadaceae; genus AWVT01. Next base: position 6,849 of record CAUVCH010000012.1, read on the forward strand.
TCGACTGAGGACGATCCGATCTGCTATGAAACGATAGAGAGGCCGGAACCCACTTTGGAGCTTGCCGTCGATATGACGGATAAGGAGCATGGCGAAAAAATTGTCGCCGCACTTGAGAAGGAATGCGATGAGGAACCGACCCTTTCCGTGCACTATCGCGAGGAGACGCACGAGACGACCATCATGGGCATGGGAGAAATGCAGCTTGAGATTCTGGCAGAAAAGCTGCAGAGGAAATACGGTCTTAAGCTGAAGCTCAAAGATCCAGCCATTCCGTACCGCGAAACGATTCGCAAAAGCGTCAAAGTGGAAGGCCGTCACAAAAAGCAAAGCGGCGGTCACGGTCAGTTTGCGGATGTTTGGCTTGAACTGACGCCGAAGGAGGCCGGCTCTGGTACGGAATTTACTGAGCACATCTTCGGTGGAGCCGTTCCGCGCCAGTTCATCCCCGCGGTGGAAAAGGGCATGAAAGAGACTTTAGCGGAAGGCGTTCTCGCTGGCTTCCCGGTTGTAGACATTCACGTCGATCTCTTTGACGGTGCTTTTCATAATGTAGATTCCTCTGAAGCCGCCTTTAAGACAGCGACGGCCATCGCCATCAGAAAGGGCGTCAAAGAAGCTGCGCCCGTCATTCTTGAACCCATTGTAGACCTTACGGTAAAGGCTCCGGAATATTTCACCGGCGATGTCGTCGGCCGCCTAAATGCCAAGCGTGCCCGCATCTTGGGTATCGAGCCCGCCGGAAAAGACCTGAACGTCATTCGTGCCTTGACGCCGCTTGGCGAGCTCGTTCGCTTTACGACAGAACTTCGTTCCATCACGCAGGGGCGCGGCGCTTTTCATATGAAGTTTGACAGTTATAAGGAAATGCCAGCCCCACAGGCAGAAAAGCTGATAGAGGAACGCAAGCAAAGAAAATAAAGGATATTCTTGAAATGCATTTTGCTTGTTCAATAGAAGTGGAAGCATTTGATTATAAATTCGCTCTTATGGAACAAAGCTGTCTTTTTACAAAGAACAACTTGACATAAAGAGAGGACATGGTATAATTAGACAACGTTTTTCCGATAGATGAAAGGTCGCCTTTAGGGCTTTTGAAACCATTGGGGTGACGGAGATATTCGTTTTTCTAGGAGGCAGTTTTATTTTGGCTACGGTTTTGGTGAATGGTGCCTGCGGGCGTATGGGGCAGGCGGTTTTGAAGGCTGTTCAGGAAGCGGATGGTCTGGAACTTGTCGGCGCGGTGGATATTTCAGGCGGTGCAGATACGGGGACGCTGGTTGGTCTTCCCGCCAATCATGTGCTCGTTGAAACGGATCTTTCTGCTGCACTCGAGCGAGTGAAACCAGAGGTCATGGTCGATTTTACGCGCCCGGACGTCGTCTTTCAAAACGTGATGACAGCGCTTGAACATAAGGTTTCACCGGTTGTCGGAACGACGGGACTTTCGGATGCACAGAAGAAAGAGATTGAAGCGGCGGCGAAGAAGCTGAGGACACCGGCATTTATTGCGCCGAACTTTGCCATCGGTGCAGTGCTTCTCGAGCTTCTCTCCTGCCAGGCGGTAAAGTACATGCCGGAGGTTGAAATCATCGAGCTGCATCACGATAAGAAGCTTGATGCGCCTTCGGGTACAGCCGTACAGACGGCGGAGATGATCGCGAAGGTTCGCGAGGCACATAAGCAAGGGCATCCGGAAGAGAAAGAGATCTTAAAGGGGGCGCGTGGTGCAGATTACGAAGGCATGCACATTCACAGCGTCCGTTTGCCGGGCTATGTCGCGCATGAGGAAGTTATTTTCGGTGGACTCGGACAGACACTGACGATTCGTCACGATTCGATGAACCGTGAATCCTTTATGCCGGGTGTCGTGCTTGCCGCTAAAAAGGTGCGCAGTCTTACAGGGCTTACGGTCGGACTCGATAAGCTGCTCGATTGATGTTATTCATGCCGACATATTCCCTTCTTCTTTTGTGAAGAAGGGAATTTAGATTACAGAAAGGAAAATGTTTATGAAAAAGTATAACATCGCCATTCTTGGCGCTACGGGAGCTGTTGGGCAGGAGTTTTTGAACCTCATCGAGGAGCGCAAGTTCCCGTTTGCAGAGCTTCGTCTTCTCGCTTCCTCGCGCAGTGCAGGCAAGAAAATCGACTTTATGGGCAAGACGTATACGGTGGAGGAAGCGACGGAGGATTCTTTCAGCGGCATTGACATCGCGCTCTTTGCGGGAGGCTCGGCAAGCAAGACCTTTGCACCGGCGGCGGTGAAGGCAGGCGCTGTCGTCATCGATAATTCGAGCACGTTTCGCACGGATCCCGAAGTGCCGCTCATTGTCCCCGAGGTCAACCCCGAGGCAATTCAGCGCCATAAAGGCATCATTGCAAACCCGAATTGTTCGACGATCATCATGGTTATGGCACTTAAGCCGCTGTATGACCTTGCAAAGATTCGCCGCATTGTCGTCTCGACGTATCAGGCGGTTTCAGGCGGCGGCAAGGAAGCGATGGCAGAGCTTGCGCAGCAGGTCGAGGACATTGTGGCAGGCCGCGAGGCTCAGGCGAATATTCTTCCAGGTGCCAGCCTCAAGAAACACTATCAGATTGCCTTCAACCTGATTCCGCAGATCGACATCTTCAAGGACAATCTCTATACAAAGGAAGAGATGAAGATGATCGACGAGACGAAAAAAATTATGGAAGACGATGCCATGCGTATCACGGCGACGACGGTGCGCGTTCCGGTTTACAGAAGTCATGCGGAATCCATCAACGTCGAATTTGAAAAGGATGTTGATGTCGAAGCAGCACGCAGGGCGCTTGCTGCATTCCCCGGTGTCATCTTGAACGATGATCCCGATGTGCAGGCTTACCCGATGCCGCTCTATACGTCTGGCAAGGATGATGTTGAGGTCGGCCGCCTTCGCAAGGATTATTCCACCGATCATGCACTGAACTTCTGGGTCTGCGGCGATCAGATTCGCAAGGGGGCTGCGCTCAATGCCTTGCAGATTGCGGAATACATGATCGAGCATAACGCAATCTAAGACTTACTTCTATAAAAAAAGGGCTGCTTCGTGCAGCTCTTTCTTTATGGAAGTTTTTTTAGATTTTCAGTAAACTTAAAGGAAGGCAGTCTAAAATGCTAGTTGAAATCAATTGGTTCGGAGGAATATGACATGGTTAGTGATGAAACTAGAATGTTTAAATTTGGCGCAGATGAAAATACAGCGGAGAACATCATCCGCTCTGCGTGCAGTGCAATGAAGGAAAAGGGCTATAATCCGGTAAATCAGCTGGTCGGCTATCTTCTTTCGGGCGATCCGGCGTATATCACGAGCTATAACGATGCCCGTACCAAAGTGCGCTCGCTGGAACGCGACGCACTGCTTGAAGAGCTCATTCGTTTCTACATGGAGAGCAGCAAGTGAAGCGATATCTTTCACTGGACATCGGTGACAGGACAATTGGCATCGCGGTAAGCGATCTCTTGGGACTGACAGCGCAAGGCGTCGAGACGATTCGGCGGACGTCGCTGGAAAAGGACATTGCACGCCTTGGCGAGCTCATGGATCTATACGAGACAAAGACCCTGATCTCGGGTTATCCGAAGAACATGAACGGAACGGAAGGCCCGCGCTGCGAAGCGACCAAGGCATTTGTCGAAGCCGTTAAGAAGGAATATCCTGAAGTCGAGGTCACATTTTGGGATGAGCGGCTGTCAACGGTCGGCGCAGAGCGCTCACTTCTTGAAGCAGATCTCTCGCGTAAGAAGAGGAAAAAGGTCATCGATAAGATGGCGGCGGTCTTTATCTTGCAGGGATATCTTGATAGTCTGCCCAAATAAGGGTAAGCTGTTTATTAAAGACAGCGTACTAGAATGAACCTAGGAGGGAATGAATAGATTTGGCAAAGCATGAGATAGAAGACGAGGATGTCGTTGTCTGTATGACAGACGAAGACGGCAATGAAATTTACTATGTAGAGGAGATGCTCTTAGAGGTTGAGGGTGGAAAGTTTGCGCTTTTGACAGAGCTTCCAGCGGGAGAAGGGCATCCTGCAGGCTGTACCTGTGGCTGCGAAGAAGAGGATGCGGTCATCATTGCCAAGGTCGTTCCGGGCGAAGACGGCGAAGATACATACATCGAACCAACAGACGAGGAATTTGAAAAGGTACAGGAGACATATGAAGCAATAGCAGAAGCCGAATGAGGAAGAATATTTTTTGCACAATGCTCCGCAATCTTATATAATAGATTGCGGCTTCCTTGTATATTGGCGTATCGAGATGATGGAAGAACCAAAGTAAGCAGGGGCAAGGGGAGGTTTCTTTGCGTATCGAATTTCCGGACTTAAAGGATTTATGGCGCCGAATAAATGTCCAGAAACTGGATGTCCAAACGGTAAAGGACTTCGCGTTCTCGATTGGCGAACGGGTACAGGATTTTAACATTCTGGAGACTGCTCACGACAAGTTAAAAGCACTTAAAGCCGCTCTTACATGGAAACACTGGACGATTCTTGCAGTCTTTCTTTTTATTTTCCTCGTGAGCGGACTGTATCTTACCTTCGGCGGAAGAGGGAAGGCAGCAAATATACCGGATGATGCGAAGATCTATATCACAGTGAAGCCCGGTATGTCGGCGAGTGAGGTCGGTGATATGCTGCTCGCACGCGGTGTTATAGACAGCAAGCTGCGCTTTTGGTGGATGGCACGCGTCAAGGGCTATGCCAAGGACTTTCGCGCGGGTACCTATCTCATGTCGTCAGGTATGGACGAGGAAGCAGCGCTTAAGAAGATCGTTTCCGGTGAGGTCGTTCTCATCAAGTTTACGATTCCCGAGGGCTTTACCGTTCGTGACATTGCGAATCGTTTAGCAGAAGAGGGGATTGTCGATAAAAAAGAGTTTCTCAAAAAGGCAAAGAAATTTACGCCATTTCCTTATATGAAAAAGGGCGGAGATATTCGCTATGCGGCGGAAGGCTATCTTTTCCCCGATACCTATGAGATTCATGAAAATCCGACCGTTGACAACATCTTAGAAGTGATGTCGAGTGATTTCGACCAGCGTTTGACGGAGGAGATGCGTGCGCGTGCCAAGGAAATGAATCTTTCCATTCATGACCTCGTCACACTGGCGTCTTTAGTCGAAAAAGAAGCGCGCTACGATGCGGATCGGCCGATCATTGCGCAGGTCTTCCTGAAGCGGCTGAAAATCGGCATGCCGCTTCAGACAGATGCAAGTTTACAGTATCTGATGGATGCGCCAAAAGAGGATGTCTCCATTTCTGATACAAAGATCGATTCGCCATACAATACCTATCAAAATACAGGGCTGCCGCCAGGACCAATCGCAAACCCGGGGATGGCAGCGATAGAAGCCGTGCTGCACCCTGCAGACACCGATTATCTTTACTTTGTGGCGGATAGAGACGGGCACAATCACTATGCTTCGACTTACGATGAGCATATGGCGCTTGTCAACGAATATCGTTGAGCGCTGTTGCCCTGCATAATAAATCAATAGAATGACCTTCGAAAGGAAGATTATGCGGAAAAAACCGGAACTTCTCGCGCCTGCCGGCACGATGGAAAAACTGAAGATGGCACTTCTCTACGGTGCGGATGCTGCCTATCTCGGCGGCAAGGCATTCGGTCTTCGTGCGTTCGGCGGCAACTTTGGCGAGGAGGAACTTAAAGAGGCGGTGGATTTTGCACACAGTCTCCACAAGCGCATTTATGTGACGGTCAACATCTTTCCGCATAACAGCGATATTGCAGCGCTTCCGAAGTACCTGACATATCTTAATAAAATCGGTGTCGATGCTCTTTTAATTTCGGATCTTGGGCTCTTTATGATGTGCCGCGAATGGATTCCAGACATGGAGCTTCATATCAGCACACAGGCGAACAATACGAATTGGCGGACGATGCAGGCATGGAAAGCGCTCGGTGCTTCGCGCGTCGTCCTCGCGCGTGAGCTTTCATTTTCAGAAATCAAGGAGATACGCAAGAGAGTTCCCGTTGCGCTTGAGATGTTCGTCCATGGGGCGATGTGCATTTCCTATTCGGGCAGATGCCTTCTCTCGAGTTATCTTACAGGGCGCGATGCGAACCACGGTGCCTGTGCGCAGATCTGTCGCTGGAAGTTTCATCTTTTGGAGGACAAGACGCCGGGCGAATACTTTCCGATCGCAGAGGATGCACGCGGCACTTACATCCTAAATTCAAGGGATCTTTGTCTGCTTTCACACATTCCGGAGCTTTGCAGCCTCGGCATAGACAGCCTGAAAATCGAGGGGCGCATGAAGAGCGTTCACTACGTCGCAAGTGTCGTCAAAGTCTACCGTGAGGCGATTGATGCCTGCTTTGATCATCCGGAGGATTTTCAGGTAAAAGAAACGTGGCGTGAAGAACTTGAAAAAGTTTCACACCGCCCGTATACGACAGCATTTTGGGACGGTAAGCCCCGGGCAGAAAGCCAAGTCTATGAGACCTCATCTTATGTGCAGACCTCAGAATTCATCGGGCTTGTCCTTGCCTATGACGAGAAAACGGGTTTTGCGACGGTGGAGCAACGCAACAAGATGCGGCTGGGGCAGGAAATCGAAATCTTTCAGCCCAAGGGAGAACTTCTTCATCAGAGACTTGAAGTGATGGAGGATGAAGAAGGGCAGGCGATTGACGCGGCACCCCATGCGCAGCAGATCATCCGCATTAAGATGGATGCGCCCGTCATGCCCTATGCTATCCTTCGCCGCGCGATGTCATGATTTTTTTGGCGAAGTTAGAATAAAATAGAAAGAGAAAGGGCAAGGCATATGGCAAAGATTTTTGTACTCAATGGACCGAATCTAAATCTCCTCGGAACGCGTGAGCCGGAGATTTACGGCAAGACGACGCTTCAGGATATCAACGACCGCATCGAGCGCCGTGCGAGAAAAGCTGGCATCGAGGTGGATTTTTTGCAGTCCAACCACGAGGGGGTACTCGTCGATGCTATTCAAGAGGCGAACCACCGCTATGACTATATCATCTTCAATGCGGCAGCTTTCACGCATTACAGCATCGCCATCCGTGATGCTGTCGCAGCCATTGATGTGCCGGTCATCGAAGTGCATATTTCCAACATTCATCAGCGTGAAACATTCCGTCATACATCGGTGCTCGCTTCGGTCGCAATGGCGCAGATTTCAGGTCTTGGCGCGGAAAGTTACATGGCGGCACTGGAAGCGGTTATCTATAAACTAGGCAGCAAGTAAGAAACTTGCCGTATCTCTTTTGGATGCGTCTCATATCATAAACGTAAGGGAAGAAGGATAGGAATGATAAAGAAGCGTCTTGCCGCGCTTCGTGTGCTTTTCGAGGAGAAAGACCTCGATGCCGTTCTGGTCACGAAGATACCAAACCTATATTATTTCAGCGGCTTTCGCGGGGATGATACCGTCCTCCTTATTACGAAGGCGAAGGCTTTTCTTGTGACGGACAGCCGCTATACTGAGCAAGCGGCAGTGGAAGCACCGCTTTACGAGCTTGTCGAACAAAAGACAGGACTTTTTATGCAGACAGCAGCGTTGGCGAAATCC
>CAUVCH010000013.1:0-13615 GCA_963550265.1 uncultured Mitsuokella sp.
CAGGTGTAGAAGCACCGGCTGTAATACCAATTTTTTTTATTTTGTCAAACCACTCGTCTTGCAGCTCCGATGCAGTTTCGATATGGTAAGTCAGACACTTTTTCCTGCAAAGCTGGGCAAGCCTTGTAGTGTTCGCACTGTTTCTGCCGCCAATGACGATCATAAGATCGACCTTTTCAGCAAGTGCTATAGCAGCTTTTTGGCGCTGATCGGTCGCCGTGCAGATAGTTCGAAGGATTTTAATATTCTTCGCCTTGCTGAGAAGCTGCACCGCAATCGCACGAAAAGCCTCACTGGAAAACGTCGTTTGGCAGACAATGCCCAGTCTGGATGTCTCCGTAAGCTTTTCCGCTTCCGAAGCAGAGTCAACGATAATCGCATTGCCTCCTGCCCATTCATAAATGCTTTGGACTTCAGGATGTTTTCGCTCACCGATAATGATAACGCGATACCCTTCTTCTGCCAGAGACCTTGCAGAAAGCTGCGCATTGCGTACATGAGGACATGTCGCATCGACCACATGGAGACCTTTTGCCTCTGCCGCGTCATAGACAGCAGGACCTACGCCGTGCGATCGGATGATGATGGTTCCTTCTGTAAGCGCTTCCATGCTATCAACGTAGCCAACGCCTTCTGTTTTCAATTGTTCCACCATCTGCGGATTATGGATGATTGGCCCAAATGTACAGCTTCTGCCATCGTCAGAGGCATTCTCCCTTGCGATCTTTATCGCGCGCTTCACTCCGTAGCAAAACCCGAGATAATCTGCTAAGAACACTTCCATACAACAATCACCCACAACCATCCGTCTCCTTCGGATGGACTTTCTGCGTGCAAATAACTGATCCGTTCCTGCACTTCAGGTAACAGTATACCATGACTTTTGATGACAGGCAAACGTTTTTCAAAGAATCTCGAAAAAAATTATCGATTTTCGTCACGCATTTTTGCAATCGCATCCATAATCGACTGAGAAAATGCTTCAAGCTCGCTCTTTTCCTTTCGATTGCCGGAAAAACGCATTGACTTCCCATAAATGACCTTGAGCTTTGGGAGAAAGCCGCCGTTCTTTAAGATATGGTCTGTGCCGACGATGCATGCGGGAACGACCGGTGTATTCGTCATAGAAGCAATGAGGGCAACGCCCGCTTCTGCCTTATGAATCTTGCCGTCCTTACTGCGCGTCCCTTCTGGAAAAAGCCCGAGTACTCTGCCCTGTTTCAAAACAGTGACAGCTGCCTTGATAGCGCCGCGGTCCCCCGACCCGCGCTTGACGGGAAAGGAATGCGCACGCGTGATGACAAAACCTAGGATCGGCACTTCGAAAAGTTCCTGCTTTGCCATGTAACAGACGGGGCGCGGCAGAAAGGTCGCGAGAAGCGGCGGATCAACATTGCTCATATGATTCGCTGCGAGAATCACCGCACCTTCTTTTGGCAAATTCTCTTTTCCAAGGATTTCTGCACGAAAGACAAGCTTATAAAGCACACAAAAGATCGCACGCAAAAAACAATAAATCATGACGGCCTCCTGCAAAGGGAAAGAATTCTCGATACGACTTCCTTAATGGAAAGCCCTGTCGTATCGAGAAGAACGGCGTCGTCCGCCTGACGGAGCGGCGAAATCTCACGCTCCATATCCGCCTTATCGCGCGCAGCAATTTCCTTTTCGACGTCCGCCTCGCTGACCGCGTGCCCCTTTTCCAAAAGTTCCTTGGCGCGGCGCTTTGCACGTTCCTCGATGGATGCCGTCAGATAGATTTTGACAATGGCGTTTGGAAGGACGTTTGTTCCAATGTCGCGCCCATCCATGAGAACACTGCCGCTTTCTGCCATCTTTCGCTGGAGTTCCACCATCTTTTCGCGCACGAGGGCGAGGCTTGCAACTTTCGAGACGATATGACTGACCTCCGGCGTGCGTATCTCGTCTGTGACTTCTTTGCCGTCAACGAAAACGCGTGTCCGTCCGCCCTCGTAATAAAGCCTGACGTCAATATCCTTTGCGACTTCTTCGATCGCTGCCGTCGTCACGCCCTTCTTTTGATAAAGAACCTTCCATGCAACAGCGCGATACATGGCACCCGTATCGATATAAACGAGGTGCAATTCCTGTGCGACAAGCTTTGCCACCGTACTCTTGCCAGCGCCCGCAGGACCATCAATGGCCACGACCAATTTCAAATCTATCACTCACATTCTAAGATATTTCTCTCTATCTTCGGCAAAGCTTCACAGCTGTATACGTATCAACTTCCCTTTTCTTCGCACAGCATTTATCGAATGGATTCCAGTATATCATAAAATGCTGGGTACGAAATCCGCACGCATTCCGGCTCTTCAATTTCGACGCCTGCACCCGCAAGACCCAAAATGGCGAGGGACATGGCGATGCGGTGATCGTCGTAGGAGAAACACCTCGCCTTCGAAAGCTTCTGCCCGCCGTGAATGATCAGACCGTCTTCCTGGGTCTCAACTGCCCCTGGAGCGATCTTATTGAACTCTTTTTCAATGGCCGCAAGACGATCAGTTTCCTTGACACGCAGTTCCCCCGCCCCCGTAATGACCGTATCGCCTTGCGCAAATAGTGCGGCAACAGCGATGATGGGAATTTCGTCGATAAGGCGCGGTATGATCTCTGCACCAAACGACGTTCCCTTGAGATTTGCCGCCTTTACACGCATGTCTGCCGCTGGCTCGCCGCCGCTCGTACGCTCATTTTCAAGTGTGATGTCAGCTCCCATAGCGGTGAGGACATCGAAGATGCCCGTCCGCGTCGGATTGATGCCGACATTTGTCAAGAGCAGCTCGCTGTCCGGCAGAATCGATCCCAAGACGAGCCAATAGGCTGCCGAACTGATGTCGCCCGGCACCTCGATGGCCTTTGGTGCGTACATTTCCTTCGGCGGATGAACGGCGACGCTGCGCTCGTCGATATCGAGCTTTACGCCAAACGCCGCGAGCATCTTTTCCGTATGATCGCGCGAACGAAAAGGTTCTGTGACACGCGTCACGCCAGAGGCAAAAAGGCCTGCAAGAAGAACCGCAGATTTTACCTGCGCACTCGCTACGGGACTTTCATAGGTCATCGCGTGTATCTGCTCTTTCATCGGCACAATCGTGAGCGGCAGTTTTGTATTTTCCTCGCGCCCAAAAATACGAGCGCCCATCTTCATGAGCGGCTTTACCACACGCCCCATCGGACGCCGATGAAGCGATGCATCTCCCGTAAACGTCGTCAGAAACTTCTGCGGTGCAAGCATGCCGAGAAGAAGGCGTAGCGTCGTCCCTGAATTTCCCGCATCGAGGATGTTCTTCGGTTCCACAAGACCATGAATACCATGTCCCGTGACGATAAGCTCCGTATCGCTCTCAAATATCACGCGCGCGCCAAGCGCCCGCATCGCCTCCGCCGTCGAAAGGCAGTCCGCTGCGTGAAGGAAATTGGTAATGCGCACTGGCGTGGAGCCAAGTGCAGAAAACATAATGCTGCGGTGGGAAATCGACTTGTCACCTGGAATCGCAATCGTTCCCTTGGCGCCCTTTGGGCACGGAGAAAGCGCTTTTATCTTCGCCATTTCGTTCTTCCTTTTCTCTTTCATCCTTCACTTTGTGCAGAATACCTACCTGCAGCAGCGCCCATGGAAAATGCCGCCTGCAGATTGTAGCCGCCTGTATACGCATCGACGTCAACGACTTCACCCGCAAAGTACAATCCCCTCACAAGTTTTGATTCCATCGTCTTCGGGTCGATTTCCTTTGTACTGACACCGCCGCTCGTCACGATGGCTTCTGCCAGCGGTCTTGTCTTTACAATCGTCAGTGAGAGCGCCTGCAAGGTGTCGCGGATTCTGCGCCGCTCCTCTGCCTTCAGCTGGTCGACCGGCAATTCTTCCGAAAGAAATGCATAGTCGAGCACCACGGGAATCAGCTTGTGCGGCAAGAGGTCGACCAGTGCATTTTTAAGACTCTTTCGCTGATACTTTTCAAAATCCCGCTTGATGCGCATGTCAAGCTGTTCAGGCGTAAGCGCCGGCTTTAGGTTCAGTTCGAACTCGAGAAAAGCCCCTGCTGCAAGCAGCTTTGCCGCCGCACGGCTCATCGAGAGCACGATGGGACCCGTAATGCCAAAATGCGTGAACATCATCTCGCCGAACATGTCTTGAACCTTCTTGCCGCCTGCTAAAAGTGTCCCACGGACATTTCGAAGCGAAAGCCCCTGCACCGACTTTACCCAGTCTTGCTCCGTTACCAGCGGTACAAGCGATGGAAGAATTTCCGTCACGGTATGACCTAGTTTCTTTGCGATCTGGTAGCCATCGCCTGTCGAGCCCGTCTTTGGATAGGATGCACCGCCCGTCGCCAAAATCACGGCATCTGCTTCGTACGTTTTTCCGTCTTCCGTCTTCGCGCCGAGCACCTTGCCCTCCGCCGTGATAACATCGTTAAACGCCGCATCTGTTACGAGCTTCACACCGGTTTCATATAGACGCGATACCATTGCATCCACAACATCCTGCGCTTTTTCACTCACAGGAAAGACACGGTTGCCGCGTTCAACCTTTGTCGAAACGCCCTCTCCCTCGAAAAAGGCAATGACGTCGCGGTTGTCAAAAGCGTGTATCGAACTCATGAGAAAGCGCCCATTGCCGTAAATGTTCCGGATAATCTCTTGAACATCTGCCGCATTTGTGATATTGCAGCGTCCCTTGCCCGTAATCATCATCTTGCGCCCTGGCCGGTGCATTTTCTCAAGAAGGGTCACCGCAGCGCCGCATTCCGCCGCCTTGATCGCAGCCATCATGCCGCCCGGACCCGCGCCGATCACAACGACTTTCTTCATACTTTCACGCCCGCTATCTCTTTCAATTTCAAGACCTCCGCATCCGTCAGCTTTCGATGCACGCCGAGCTTCATACCCTTCAGCGTCAAAAACGCCAGATTTGTCCGCCGAAGTTCCTCCACATAACAGCCCACCGCTTCAAACATGCGGCGCACCTGACGATTGCGCCCCTCATAAATCGTGAGCTGCACGACCTGTCTGCCGCCGGCATCCCTTTCGAGAAACTTTCCCTTTGCCGGCGCCGTCATTCCATCGTCCAAGAGGATGCCTGCTGTCAGCGCTTTTAGCTTTGCTTTTGTCATCTCACCTGAAACCGCTGCCCGATACGTCTTTTCAATTCCATAGCGCGGGTGCAGAAGCCCTTGCGTCAGCGCCCCGTCGTTCGTTATGAGAAGAAGCCCTTCTGTATCATAGTCGAGCCGTCCCACCGGATAGATGCGCGCCTTTACCTCGGACAAAAGGTCAAGCACAGTCTTGCGCCCTCGCTCGTCTCTCGCCGTCGAAAGATATCCCTTGGGCTTATTCAAAAGATAATAGACTTTTGACTCCTCTCCATGAAGAGGTTTGCCGTCCACCGCAATTTTATGAAGCAGAGCATCGAACTTTTGTCCAAGCGCCGTGACGACCTCGCCATCCACCGACACACGCCCCGCAGCGATCATCTCTTCTGCGTGACGCCGAGAAGCCACGCCCGCATGGCTCAGTATCTTTTGAAGCCGCTCTTCCATCCTACCGCCCTCATCCATTCGCCTAATATACGCAAAGACAACGCATGCCCTGCGATTTTCTTTTTCCATTTTATCATAGAAAGCAAGAAAAGAGCAAGGCACGCCCTTGTATTTTCGACTTTTGGCTATACAGAAAATAAACGCATGGATAGAGGAGAGACGACATTCAGGCTTCCAGAATATGTGCAAACTGCTTTTGGTACTGCATGGCAAGAATCGGAAGGACAAAACAGATATCCGCCTGCTTCTTTATCGTCTCGATGGCAGCATCCCGCGCTTTCAAAAGGATGTCCATATCCTCGACTACACTTGCAATTTTAAGATCCGGCAGACCGTGCTGCATCGCGCCGAAAAACTGTCCGGGACCGCGCAGGCGTAAATCCTCTTCGGCCAGCTGAAAGCCGTCCGTCGTCTGTACCATGAGAGAAAACCGCATCTTCGCTGTCTCGCCCTTTGCCTCTGAAATCAAAATACAATCCGAGTTTCTCGCGCCGCGCCCAACGCGTCCGCGGAGCTGATGAAGCTGTGAAAGTCCAAAGCGCTCGGCATGCTCGATGACCATGACGCTGGCATTTGGCACGTCGACACCGACTTCAATAACTGTCGTCGCAACGAGGAGCTTTATTTTTCCTTCGTAAAATGCCGTCATGACCCTATCCTTTTCCGCTGCCTTCATGCGCCCATGAACCAGCCCACAGGAAATGCCGGAAAAAATGCCGCCCCTCAGTTCTTCATAAACCTCTTCTGCGGAGGGAATATCCACCGTCTCGCTGCACTCGACCAAAGGACAGACGACATATGCCTGTCCGCCCGCCGTGATACAATCTCTCACATAGGTATAAATGCGGCTGCGCCGCGCAAAGCCGCGCAGGAATGTCCGCACCGGTGTTCTTCCCGGCGGCAGATGCCGAATCATCGAAATGTCCAGATCACCGTAAACCGTCAGCATCATCGTCCGTGGAATCGGCGTCGCCGTCATGACAAGCACGTCCGGCGTCTTCCCGCCCTTTTTTTCCAGCGCCGCGCGCTGCGCTACGCCAAAGCGATGCTGTTCATCCGTCACCACTAGTCCAAGCTGCGAAAAATGCACGCTTTCTTCCAAAAGTGCATGTGTGCCGATCACAATATCGCATGTATGTGCTGCAAGCGCTGCATACGTCTCCCGCTTTGCCTTCGCCGTCAAGTGCCCTGAAAGAAATGAAACGCGAATGCCCAGCGGCGCAAGCAGCTTTAAAAACTTCTCATAGTGCTGCCGTGCAAGAATCTCCGTAGGCGCCATCAAGGCGCCTTGACAGCCGCTTCCGACAGCCTTTACGAGTGCGAGCATCGAAAGAATCGTCTTTCCTGAGCCAACATCGCCCTGCAGGAGACGCCGCATCGGCGTCTCCTTTTCCATGTCCTTCTCAATATCCTGCCATGCTCCTGCCTGATCTTCTGTGAGCTGAAAAGGAAGACCGGCAAGAAGCTTTCCGACAAGCGCCCCATCCGCCTTATGCCGAATGCCCTTTTGCTGCGCAATCGCTTTCTGTTTGAGAAGCAGCAAACCACATTGGATAAGATACAATTCTTCAAAAGCAAGTGTCTTTCGTGCAAGAGCGAGCGATAGCTGCGATGATGGAAAATGAATCTCGCGCATCGCCTCTGTGCGCGTCACCAGTCCATACTTCTGCCGAATGCCCTCCGGAATCGTTTCCTTCAGCTGCATATTCGACAAAATCCCCTGAATCACCGTGCTGAAAAACGACTGTGTCAGCGTTCCCGTCAGCATATAGATGGGATGTATGCCAAGAAAATCCACTGCTGCATCTTTTTCACCTTTTTCATCAAGGATTTGAAAACTCGTCGGTGATTTCATCACCAGCTGTCCCCGCCCGCCGTAGGCATAGGAAAGCTTGCCGCTCGCATAAATCCTCTTTCCCACCGCAAGCTGCCGCTTCAGAAACTTTTGATTGAACCAGCAGAGCATTAGATATCCCGTCCCATCTGCAATGCGCACATTCAGAAGGGATAGATTTCGCCGAATCGACTTTTCCTCGAACTGCTGCACGATCCCTGTCACCGTAGTCTCCATACCCGCCCGCAGCACCGAAAGCCCCGTCATGACGCTGCGATCGTCATAAGCGCGCGGAAAATGTGTTAAAAGATCGTAAACCGTCGCAATCCCAATCTTCTTTAATGCCTCTGCCTTTTTCGGACCGATGCCTTTAATCTCCTTGATATCTGCTCTAAGATTCTGCAATCTGCCTCACCCAAAAACTAAGTCTATCACATTGCTGCAACATGGCAGGAACTGAAATGCCTTCTAGTTCTCTTTTCATCCCATAAGCTGTGCATCTAAAAGCTTCCTGCTTGCTGGATGCGCAGCATGCCGAAGTTCGAGAGGCGCCACTTCCTCGACAATACGCCCCTCGGACAGCACGAGGATTCTGTCGGCGACCATCTGCACCGCTGCGAGGTCATGACTGACAAAAATTCCCGCGGAGGAGCTTTTTTTTCGCAGCTTTTGGATAAGCCGCAATATCTGCGCCTGCGTAATTCCATCGAGCGCACTGGTCGGCTCATCGTAGAGGATCAGCTTCGGCGCGGGCAAAAAGGCACGGGCAAGCACAACGCGCTGAAGCTGTCCGCCGCTGAGCATATGAGGGTGCGCATCCAAAAGACATGCATCCAGCCCAACGGAAGAAAGCAGCTCCGCCAGGCGATCGGTCTCATATTTCAAACCGAAATTCTGCATCGGCTCACGCAAAAATGCTCCGATTGTCATGCGCGGAGAAAACATCTCCGCCGCTTCCTGTACGACCAGCTGCATGTAACGGCAGCGTTCAGGCGACGTTACCGCAAGTGTACCGCCCTCTTTCAAAGAGAGAACAATCTCCCCTGCGTCAGGAAAAGCCAGCCCCGCAACGATGGAGAGCAGCGTAGATTTTCCGCAGCCGCTTACCCCGACGATGCCGAGCATCTCCCCTTCGTCTAAAGAAAATGAAATATCATGCAGGACAGAGATACGATCTCCCTTGCTGGCAAACGACTTTCCTACATGCCTTACCGTCAAAACAGGACGCATCGTATCTACCTCCTCCTGTATCTTATCGGATTTGCAGGGCGGAAGCGATGAGTTCCTTGGTATAGGGATGCTGCGGATGATGCAGAATGTCTGCACTTCTCCCCGCCTCAACGACCTGCCCCTTTTGCAAAACGAGAAACTGTCCTGCAAGATAGGCTGCTGCGTGTATGTGATGGGTGACCATGAGAATGGATGCCCCGCGTGCAAGCTCTAGGTGCATGGCATCCAAAAGCTGCCGCACAGCAACGATATCCAGTGCGGCAGTCGGCTCGTCCAGCAAAATGAGCTGCGGGGAAAAGGACAGCAGCATCGCGAGTGCTACTCGCTGTTTCTGCCCTCCGCTAAGATGGAAAACATACGAAGCAAGAATCTGCTCAGGATGTTCAAAGCCCGCCTTTTTCAGCGCGTTCACCGCAAAGGCATGTGTATCTTTATCGCGCACGCCATGCGCTTTGAGAAAATCTCGAAACTGCTTTTCAATCCGACGAATCGGATTCAAAAAGCGTCCGGGCTGCTGGAATAAAACAGCGATACCGCCACCTGCCAAGGCGCGGCGCTCCTTTCTCCCCATGATTAGAAGCGATTTTCCTTCATAGAACACATCGCCTCCTGCTACGTATTCTCCGTCCGGCAATTCACCTAAAATGGTGCGCAAAAGCGTGCTCTTACCCGCGCCGCTTTCTCCAACGACAGCAAGAGCTTCGCCCGCAGACAGGGAAAGATTTATATCCTTTAAGATTTCGCGGCTGCGAAAAAACACTTGTAAATCCCTTATCTCAAACCGCACCATGCACATCTGTCCTTTCTGACGATTCCGCTCTATACGGATCGAGAAAATCCCGCAGAGCGTCACCGAGCAGATTAAAAATCACAACGGTGATAAAGATGGCAAGTCCTGGGAAAAAGAGGAGATGCGGCGCCGTCTGCATGTACTCACGCGCCCCCATGAGGAGCGTTCCCCATTCGGGACTTGGCGGCGGGACGCCGATACCAATGAGCGACAGTCCTGCGACGAGCAGAATCACTTCGCTGATATGCTGACAGAGAAAGAGCAGGAGCTGCGGCAAGGCATTCGGCAGGATATAGCGCATCAGCACACGGAAAAAACCCGCCCCGGCAAAGGGAGCATAGCGTACATACCCTTTTTCCCGCTCCGCGCGAACTAACGTGCGGGCGATGCGGGCGTATTCTGACCAGGTCGTGAGTGCGAGTGCAAGAATCACGCTGACGATAGACTGCCCTAGGACGCCCAGCAGTGCAATCATAAAAATTCGATTGGGAAAAGCAAGGAAGAAATCCAGGACAGCCGTTCCAAAGAGTTCCGCACGCCCGCCTAAAAGAGCAATCGCTGCGCCGATGAATATGCCGAAACACGCTGTAATCCCGACGCCAAGAAAGGCGATGGAAAGCGTCACGCGCGCCCCGTAAAGGATACGGGAACATTCATCTCTTCCCAGGGAATCCGTTCCCATCCAATGCGCCGCACTCACGCCCTGCAGCCGCTCGCCCATCTGTACCGCCTCCGGGTCATAAGGTGCCAAAAAGGGCGCAAAGACTGCCAGCAAAACCCAAAGCATGGCGAGTACAGCGCAGACGAGTAATGCCTTGTCTGAACTAACTCGCTGTAAAAGTCCCTTCATAGCGAATCCCCTGTCTTTTCATGTTGTCTTGGATCTAAGAGGTAACAGAGAATATCTGCGGCGAGATTGGCTAGAATAAACATACCTGCTCCCCAAAGCACATATCCTTGCATGAGATGATAGTCGTGCTGCGTTATGGCCTCCACCATCAAGGCACCCATACCACGCCAGCCGAAGATGGATTCGATGACGACCGAACCGCCTAAAAGACCCCCGACTGTCAGCCCCATCATGGAGATAAGCCCCGGAAGGGCATTCGGTATGAGATAGCAAAACAGAATTTTCCATCGGCCAAGCCCCAAAGCGCGCGCGCCGACTATGTACTCTTTCTGGTATTCCTCCAAAAGCGCTGTCCGCAGCCGGCGGATATACAGCCCGGACATCCAGATGGAAAGCGCAGCCGTCGGAAGGATAAGCCCCTGTGCACCAGTCGCCGCAACGGGAAGACAGCCGAGCTTGACTGCAAAAAGGAAGATCAGCAGCAGAGAAAGCCAAAAGGTCGGTATTGCAATCGCACCAAAGCTCAAAAAACGTATGAACCTATCCACCCAGTGATTGCGGAAGAAAAATGCAAGCAGTCCGAGCGGGAGCGTGATGAGAACCGATACAAAAAAAGCCGATGCTGCAAGCTGCACGGTGAGCGGAATCGCCTGCGCCAAAAGCTCTGCAACCGGTGTGTGAAAAACGATAGAATAACCGAGATCGCCCTGCCACACGCCACGCAGCCAAATTTCATACTGCACGGGAATCGGCTCGTCTAAGGCATACTTATGCCGCAGCTCCGCTACAAGCTCCGGCGAAGGAGAAAGCCCCATCTGCTCCATATGGAGTGTAACAGGGTCGATAGGAGAAAGGTGCAGAATTCCAAAGCTCAAAATGGAGGCAATAAAAAGATTCAGCACCAAAGATAAAAGCCTGCGCATAATGCCGCTTTTCATGAAAGGCCTCCTTCTTTTCAGCGCAAAGAAAAACCCCGACCGTCCGCAGCCGGGCTTTTCGGTGTCAATGACTTCCGCTTAACGTCTCATGGCAGTTGAAGAGATAACTTGTACGTCCATTTTGCCAAAGAGACGTACAGGCAGTTCTTACTCTTAACAAACCTATTTATATTATATCATAGACCATTAGAGAAAGCGAGATACAGCGAAAAAAGATAAAGCACTATTCAACCGTAATATCCTTTGTCATCACATAGTAGTCAATGGGGAATACAGGAACATTCTTGACCTTTGTTTTTGCAACAATCGTATTGGCAGGAAAGGCGAGGAAGAGATGTGCATCATCTGCTACAACTTGCTCGGCAATTTCCCCAATCTGCACATCGCGGAGCTTCGGATCAAATGTCATCTGCATTTCTTTGATTTTCGCATCCACTTCCGGATTAGAGTAATGCCCACGATTTGCACTCTTGCCTGTTACAAACACCTTGCTCACGAAGTTGTACGGGTCATTCGTCGGGACGGTGACCCAGTTTTGCTCGACGAGATCAAAGTCACCGGCCTTGCCAGCTGCCGCAGAATTTTTCACCTTCACGATGTCAACCTTGACACCGGCTTCCTTCAATTGTGACTGAATTGCCTCATACATCGCAGTTTTCGTTCCCCAGACAGCCAGCTTCAAGGTAAGCGGTTTTCCATCCTTTTCATAAATACCATCAGCATTCTTCGTCGTGTAGCCGGCAGCTGCAAAGAACTTTTGTGCTGCCGCCGCATCCAACGTGCGCTTTTTCTTCACATGGCCGTAGGGAACGGTTGGCGGGAACACCTCTCCTGCCGGCGCTGCCCCATTGCCTTCGATTTGCGCCAATGCCTCATAGTCCATGGAATATGCCAGCGCATGGCGGAGGTTGGCATCGGACAAAATGCCGTCGTAATTCGCTGTCAGCATGAAGACGCGCGTACCGACTGTCTGATAAATCTTAAACGAATCGTTTTCAAACAAGCTGCGGCTCGCTGCATCCACACGCTGTATCATATCCAGCTCTCCTGACTGCAGTGCCATCGCGCGCTTCGTATTATCCTCGATGTTCTTCATCGTTACGGTATCGAGACCTGCCTCGCCGTCCCAGTAATTTTCATTACGCTTTAGCTCAATCCGATCGCCCTTGACAAAGCCCGTCACCTGATAAGGTCCCGTGAGAATCGGCGTTGTCTCCACATTCGTGAGATCCTTCGTATCCACGATGATGAACTCCGGCGCACTCAGCGCCGCAACGAGAGAGGCATTCGGATGATTCGTTTCAATCAGAAGATCCTGCCCCTCCACACGAATTTCCTTGATATCTGCCGCTGTCTTCGCGCTCTCGATGTTCTGTATCGTACGCTCCAGCGAAGCCTTCACCAACTCCGGCGTCATATCATCGCCGTTATGGAACTTCACACCCTTTCGGATCTGGAATTTCCAAGTCGTCGGATTGACATTTTCCCACTTTTCTGCCAGCTGCGGGGCAAATGCCATCTTCTCTGTCACGGTCACGAGTGTCTCGCCCGCCCCTGTTCGAATGACCATCCAGCCATCTTCTCCATGCCCAGGATCCATCGTCTCGCCGAACCAATACACGCCGACGTTTAGATGCTTCGCCTTCCCATTTGCCGCCTGCTTATCCGTATTGCCGCATCCTGCCAGCGAAAAAGCGGCCATTATCACGACAAGCAGAAGAGATACTGCCTTGCGCATCCTTATTCTCCTTTTTCAACCTTAAAATTCATAGCGTCAATTACCGTCACTTTTCGGTATGAATCTCATCGGCCAGGCGTCCAAGTGCCGCACTGGTACCTTATCACTCCTTCCTTTACTTCACCCTACAAAAAGAACCCCCTGCCAAAAGGCAAGAGGTTCTTTGCACGCGAAAAGCCGCCAACAAATCCCCTTCCCATCGCTCGCAGGTCAGACGGTGATTGTCAGACAGGCAGTTCTCCTGGCTCGGTTCCTCGCTTTGCTGCGCCTTCCCAAAGTTTCCCCCAGTGGCATCTTGCAGCATCGCTCCCCTTACAGTGGCGTGACCGCTCCGGCTTTGACCGGATTCTCTTTTCAGCTCATTGAGCACCTGTCCCAATTTCGATTTTATTTTATAATTTTATGTTACCCGAAAGCGTGCGCCTTGTCAATCCACCTCCATAAATGCTATGAGAGAATGCAGTGCTCCTGAGCAAATCCTAATGAAACAGGCAGGGAAAATACACGGTACACTCCGGCACGCAGGCGGCAAAGCGAAAAAATATGCGTCCTGCACTGACAGCAAAATATTCGCTTATTTCTCTGTTTTCTTACATTGACAATTCTTCTACACAAATGCTAAGATGTATGTGTATCATTTAGGGAACAAGCCATTGGATTTTATCATT
>CAUVCH010000014.1:0-11822 GCA_963550265.1 uncultured Mitsuokella sp.
TAGAAGAACTAGGCGGATTCACTTCACTTCTCTCAGCCTACGGTTGATGATTTCGCCCATCAGCATCTTTCCGGAGATATCCGGATGCAGTCCATCGGTGGAAAACTTCATATCGAGAACTTTTCCTGTTGTATCGTAGAAATACGGTTCAAGGTCGACATAGTCTTCCTGTGTGCGAATCCACGCATTGATCGTCTTTAATTTACTTGCCCACATGGGGTCGGTCGGTGCGTGGAATGCATATCGAATGGCTTGCGGATTGACCGGCGTCAGCGTCAGAAAAATTGGATGGATGCCGGCTGCCTTGCACTTGTCGCGGATAGCTGAGAGATCTTGGATGACGCTGGCGGTAGATATCATGGTCGTTCGCAGGCTGTTTGAGCCTGTGAAGATGAAGAGGTTCTTGGGATGGAGAGGAAGGACATCTGTGTCAAAGCGCTCCAAGGTCATATGTGATGTATCGCCGCTGCGTCCAATATTTAGACAGAACTTATCGAGATATGTCGTATAACTGTATTCGAGCGAAGCTGGTGAAAAGGAAACCGCACCGCCGCCGTGCGTGATGCTGTCGCCCAAGGCGGCATATTCTTCATTCACATGGTCTTTTACGATAAAGTGATCTGCTTCAGACCATTCACTGATGGGGTGATCCTTTGCATTGACTGCGCGCACACGCCAGTAGTAGTCACCAGCATAGAGGCGCGGGTATTCATCATAGCAGGTAGTGGCAGAGGCAACGATCTTTCGCCAGACGGGACCTTCGCTCTGACCATCCTGTGCATCTTCCTCCGGCGGATGATCATAAAGCTCAACTTCGTAGCGCATGACGTTATGTACGGGAATCCAGTGATACACGGGATACAGCGGCTGTTCGAAGTTTGGCATTTGGTCGAAGTTGTTGAGAAGTGGATGGTTTTCTATGGGAATATTCGCTTGAAAGACAATAGCTTCTGTCTTTGACCATTCGCTGATGGGTTTTAGATGCAGGTTTAGCGCACGCACGCGATAGTAAATCGTGCCGTACTTTTGATATTTGTGAAGGTCGGCCTGCCAGCCGTTCGTATAGATCCGCCGGGTGCTCTCCAGATGATTTTTCTTCGAGAGTGCGGCGCCGCCTTCTGCATCGGGAGGCCCGGAAAGGAGCTCTGCTTCGTAGCAGACGGCTCTGGGAAATGTGTGCCAGATAAGAAATGGCATGAGACTGGCGGGATTTGATGCATCATAGTGCGAAATCGGTATCGGTGCTTTGATTCCTTCGGCGTAGTTGGCGTTTACTGTCGGTTCTGCCTGGGCAGTGATTTTACCAAAGAATCCGTGTGCTGTGACGCGATAGTACGTTGGAATCGCGGCATGGGGTACCTCAATGGATGTGTGGTCAGAAGATTTTCCGAAAAGAAAATGGTAGGTGGGTTCCCCCTCGACGAGTCCCGTCGTCTTAGAAAAGACTTCGACCTTATAAAAACAAGGATAAGGAAGTGGATTCCAGCTGATTTTTGTCATGGAACCTTCATCGACAAATTCCGGCGTGATTTCCGTCTCTGCCATGCCGAGCCCATCATATCGTTCGAGAAAGAAAAAGGAGCCGACCATGAAGAGAGAGACGACAAAGAGCAGGATAAAAAAATGCAAAAAGCACGAGAGAAAATTTTTGAATCGATACATATAGTAGAACATCGCCACGTTTCTTTTATTTTTATGTGCATGATATGCATCTGCTCTATCTGAACCATAGGTGTCATACGGTCGATTCCGACAGGAGAGACAGCGGCAACCACGCAACATTCATGATAATAGTATAACATATAATAAGAAAATACTGAATGAAAAAGTAACGAGATATTGAGAAAGTTTTCTTGTAAAGATGAAGAGAGAAAAGAGAGGGAGAAACGTGGAAAAGAACGGATTAGTCATCGTCCATACGGGCGACGGAAAAGGAAAGACGACGGCGGCACTCGGGCTTGCCATGCGTGCGTGGGGCGACGGGCTGCGCGTGCTCATCCTGCAGTTTATCAAAGGCGGTTGGACGTACGGTGAACTTCGTACCTTGGATGTGCTGAAAAGAGCCGAAGGACGGATAGAGGTTCGGCAATGCGGGCTTGGCTTTACAAGGAAGGGAGATAAAGACCAAGCTGAGCATGAGAAAGCGGCGCATGATGCGCTGACACTGGCAAAGAAGGAGATATCGAGCGGCGGCTGGGATCTCATCATTCTCGATGAAATCAATTATGCCGTGAAATTTGGTCTCATCACTGAATCCGATCTCATGGAGATTTTACAGGCGCGGCCGACGCAGCTTCACCTTGTCTTTACGGGACGGGGCGCACTTCCTTCGCTTATCGAACGTGCAGACCTTGTGACAGAGATGCACTTGGTCAAGCATCCTTTTGCGCAGGGGATCAAGGCGCAAAAAGGCATTGAATTTTGATGGTATTTGTTGTAAAATCTGCATTACCGCTATTTTTATTAATGTTATATCAAAGTTGCTCGTTAGAATAAATGGTTTAAATTGACATATGGTCAGGGCAGTATTCGGTATTTGGAAAATCCGATCCGATGTTAGGAGAGTGTATTATGCGAAGTGATATTGTCAAAAAAGGGCCGACGCGCTGTGCGTCTCGCTCTCTGTTCCATGCCAACGGCTATGGCCTGGAGGATCTGGAAAAGCCGCTCATTGGTATTTGCAATTCGTTCAATGAAGTTATACCGGGACATATCCATCTTAGAGAGATTGCCGACATGGCAAAGCTCGGTGTTGCGGCAGGCAGCGGCACACCGATTGAATTTCCTGCCATTGGTGTCTGCGACGGTATTGCCATGGGGCATACAGGTATGAAGTTCTCGCTGGCAAGCCGCGAACTCATTGCCGATTCCATCGAAGCCGTAACCATGGCATCCGGCTTTGACGGATTGGTACTCATCCCGAATTGCGACAAAGTCGTCCCTGGCATGCTCATGGCAGCTGCACGACTGAATATCCCGTGCATTGTCGTTTCCGGAGGTCCGATGCTCCCCGGCCGTTACCACGGCCGCGATGTCAGTGTCAGTCAGGCATTCGAAGCGGCAGGAAAGTTTGCATCGGGTGAGATGAATGAAGCCGATCTCCATGACCTCGAATCAAAGTGCTGCCCAGGCTGCGGCTCTTGCGCTGGTCTTTTCACCGCGAACACGATGAATTCTCTGACGGAAGTGCTCGGTATGGGACTTCCGGGCAACGGTACGATTCCGGCGGCGTATACGGGAGCACGTCGTCTGCTCGCCAAGCGTGCAGGTGAGAGAATTGTCAGCCTCGTCGAAAAGCAGATTCTTCCGCGTGACATCATGACGCTTGAGGCGTTTGAAAATGCGATCACAGTGGATATGGGCATTGGCGGCTCGTCCAATACGGTTCTTCACCTTACGGCCATCGCCCATGAAGCGGGCATCGAGATTCCCGCACCGCTCTTTGATAAGATCTCCCGCCGCACGCCGTATATCACGAAACTCAGCCCGGCAGGAAAGCATCATATGGTCGACCTCAACGAGGCCGGCGGTATCAGCGCTGTCATGCGCGAGCTGTCGAAGAAAGGGCTTATTCATACGGATGCCAAGACGGTCACGGGGACGATTGGCGATCGCATTAAGAATGCGAAGATTCTCCGTCCGGATGTTATCCGCACGGTTGAGGGTCCATACCGCAGGGAAGGCGGCATCGCCATCCTCAAGGGCAACCTCGCGCCGGATTACGCTGTCGTCAAGGCATCTGCTGTTTCGGAAGATATGCTGACTTATACAGGTACGGCAAAATGCTATAACTCGGAGACAGAAGCCTGTGATGCTATTATGCGCGGCGATATCGTTGACGGAGATGTCGTCGTCATTCGCTACGAAGGTCCGAAGGGCGGTCCTGGCATGCAGGAGATGCTCAATCCAACAGCGGTTATCACCGGCCGTGGTTTGAAGGTCGGTCTTATCACCGATGGCCGCTTTAGCGGTGCAAGCCAAGGTGCCTGTGTCGGGCATGTATCGCCGGAAGCCATGGAGGGCGGTCCCATTGCCTACATCGAAAACGGCGATAAGATAACTATTGATATTCCGAATCGCAGGCTTGCGCTTGAGGTTTCCGACGAAGAACTTGCAAAGCGCAAGGCAAATTGGAAGAAGCCTGAACCGAAGATTAAAACGGGATATCTCTCCCGCTATGCCAAGCTTACGACGTCGGCAAGCACGGGCGCAGTGCTGAAGTAATATAGAACGGCAAAACAGCGACACACGAGTAGTGTGTCGCTGTTTTTTCCTTCAAAAGTGAACCGCGTAGCTTCGCGGGATGATTGGCGCACAATAGAGTTTTAGACATAGGCAATCGGCGTAAAACGAACTGTACTTACGGGGTGAGCAGTTCCCGCATAGTCCCATTTTACGCCTGTCGATTACCTATTGTGTATTATATCTTAGGAGAGCTTCGAGCGTTTATTCTCTGCTTTCACACGTTGAACAAATGCCCTAACGAAAGCCTAAATATAATATAGCATATTTGAAAATGAAAATCAATAGAAAACTTGAAAATTTTTGATAAAATTTTTCATTACAAGCTAAATAGGGGAGAATCAGAAGATATTTCCATGCGAATTAGTCATGATAAGAAGGAATTCCACAGCTTGTGAAGAATATTGGAAATATATTCACAAATAGCATAAATTACAATGCAAAATATTTTTCTTGGCAGGGAAATGTTTTGTCATGCAGTTTGTTGAAGATTTTGGCATGTATCAGATAGGTATGAGAAGTGACTACAGACGGACTTGACAGCGATGGAAAGGGGAGCGATTTTTTGATTTGTCGGAAGTGTGGATGCCGGTTAGAACGTGGCGTAAAGACCTGTCCTTACTGCGATGAGGTCGTAGGTGATGCGTCAATACCGAAGGCATCGTCTTCTCGGAAAGAGCGAGTGTCCCTTCTTCCTCTGCATTCCCTTGCGCCGGTGCCGGAAACGAGAGAAGAGACGCTGGCGGAGCTTTACCGCTTGCAGAAGTATTTTGCAGAGACTGCGAACAAGTATGAGGTCATGGACGATCTATTGATGAAGGCAGAAAGGTGGAAGGAGCCTTCGTTTTTCCGCTGGATGATGGCAGGCGGTCTTGTGGCGACACTTTGCTACTTTCTCATTCTCATTAATCTACCTAAGGGATTTGTCAGCTTGTTCTTTATCCTTTGGGCTATGGTGACAGTCGTGGGATATACGGAAA
This sequence comes from uncultured Mitsuokella sp., assembly GCA_963550265.1. Lineage (GTDB taxonomy): Bacteria > Bacillota > Negativicutes > Selenomonadales > Selenomonadaceae > AWVT01. Next base: position 5,223 of record CAUVCH010000014.1, read on the forward strand.
GCGGCAGGCGGTATGAAAAGGTGCGCGAGCGTATGGCGGGGGATATTCTTCAATTGAGAAACGCGATTCGTACACATTTCAACCACGCAGAAAATTGCTTTTTGCCGCTGGATTATACGGAACAGACACGGCTTAAAGCATTGATCGAAGATCTGGATTCCGGCCGAAGTGCCTCTTTTGAAGATTATCGTTTGGAAAAGGATTATGAAAAAGCGCGGATGATTTGACAAATCGTTGTTGTCATGCAGGATATAGGAAATTTCTTTATGATGCATTTTTTTAGAGGCTTTAGAGACGGTGGGAAAAAGCTGCTCTTCTATCTTGTCTTTGGCAGTGTTCTCATGATCTCTATCTTATTTCCACTCTCTCGTGCGTCGGCAGCGGATGCTTGGTCCGTTGCCGCCCAGGCGCTTGGCGTCTATGCAGCGTATCAATCGGCGCTGCGCACATTGATGGCATATGGAGCAGACCCGGAGCAGCAGGTGAGGAATGCTTTGGCAGATGTACAGGCAAACGGAGTGGATGAGAATGAGAACGATATCATGGCAGTGGATCGTGTGATGCGTGCGCTTACGCAAAAAGGGAATTATGCGCTGAAACCCAATTCGCTTCCTTTTACTTGGCAAGTGACGGGGGACAATCTTTTCAATGCATCTTGCTATCCGACAAATTACGTCAGCGTAAATCGCGGACTCGTGCGCGTTTTGCATCTGAATGAAGATGAGCTTGCCGCTGTTCTCGGGCATGAGATGACGCATGGCATTCGCCAGCATGCAGCAAAGGATTATGCGAAGGCTGTTGCAGCATACTATGGCATGAGCTTTCTCAATATGCAGTACGGACTCATGGACTGGAATAAATTGAATGGGCTTGCGGGCTATTCCATCGCTAAGAATATCACGCTTCCGTCTGAATACGAGGCGGATGCGGGAGGCTTTCGCCTGATGACAGATGCGGGTTTTAATCCCGGCGGTCCTGCGGCTGCGATGGCGCGCATGGCTTACTATATGACATATGAGACGCGGGATACGAACGAGTATGAGGATCCCGATAAGATCGGCGAGGATAATTTGTCTGATCACCCAGAGACTCGCCTGCGTGAAAAGCGTCTGGCTGATATGATGACGGCGTACGGTGCAGATCATGTGACCGTCGAGAGTGGAAAGACCGTCTGCATTGACGGCAGGCCGCTTCTCACTGTCGATTGGACAAATTACGACTACGACAATACGAAAGAGAATGCATATCTTGTCGCAGGTGGGCTTGCCAAAGCCTTTCATGACAATGACACGATGGAAGGCTGGCATTTTGGCACAGGAGAAAGTGATTACCTTATGGGAGCAGCCGTCTACCAGCCGTTGAAAGCTTTCGTCGAGCGTACGGGTCGTTTGGAAACTCTTCGGACACTCGTCGCCGATGCTTATGCAGGGGAAGCAGCATCGGGGGCGCGCACGAAAATGAAGACCGCAGACGAAGCACAAAAGGCGGATGTCGAAAAGATTCGTGAGGGTCTTCGCTCCCTTGGAGAAAAGAACATTCGCAGCATTATCGAGAGAAGTGACGCTTATATTGATGCCGGCGAACCGAAACGCGCGCTGGAACTTCTCTCGCGTGTCTACCCCGGAAACCTCGTGAAAAAAGAGGTAGATGAGGCAGCTGCGCTTGCCGTAAGCGGTCGTGCAAAAGCTGCACTCGGCAGGTATGATGAGGGGCTCTTGGATGCCGATAAGGCAGTTTCTCTTGATGCAAAGACGGCGAACCTATGGATGGATCGCGCGGATGCACGGCGTATGGCGGGAAACCTCGAAGGTGCACGTGCCGACGTTGAGGCTGCGGTGGCGCTTAATGCAAAAAATGCGACGGCTGTTTATTTCCTTGCAGAAATCTATGATGAGATGAATGATAGGGCAAGCGCGCTCGCATGGTATCGAAAATATTATAAACTGCGTACGGCATCTTTCCGACAAATTCCACAGGAATATCTAAAGGACATTTCGGAAAAAGATTGGAAGGTAGTGGAAGAGGAAAAGGCGAATGCACGAAAGGCACGTGAAACACCGAAAAAAGAAAAGGCAGCTGGAAAATCGCAAGTTGTGTCTTCCTGACGAGCGTTTCTAGTACAGCTGCTGTTTCTAGCAGAGAAAAGGCAGCTGGAAAATTAATGGTTGCTATTTTTAAGATATCCTTATATAATATAACTCGTTATATAAGGATATAATAGTAGGTGCTAAGAAAGTCGCGGTCGGCAGGAGGTGAGGTTGTGGCACGATTGAAGAAAAAGGAACGTCAGCTGCTCCTCATCGAGCAGGTCAAGGAAAAGCCGTTTCTGACAGATGAAGAGCTTGCGTCAAAATTGTCGGTCAGCGTGCAGACGATTCGCCTTGACCGCTTGGCTCTCGGTATCCCCGAGCTTCGCGGCCGCATACGGAAGATGGCAGAGACAGCGCAGAATAAGGTGAAGTCCATCAAGCGTGACGATGTCGTCGGTGAGCTCATCGATCTCGAGCTTGGACATTCCGGTATCTCCATTCTCCGCATCACGGATGACATGGTTTTCAGCCAATCGAAGATTGCCAAGGGTTACTATATGTTCTCGCAGGCAAACTCTCTGGCTCTTGCTGTCATGGATACGCAGATGGCTGTGACCGGAGTTGCCAATGTCAAATACAAGGTTCCTGTACACGTCGGCGAAAAGCTTGTCGCTAAGGCGGAGATCGTCAAGGTGCGAGGAAATAAATACTTCGTCTGGGTAAAGACGAAGAATGACGTGGAAGAAGTTTTTCGTGCAAAGTTCATCATGGTATCCTTAGGGAACCTTTGAGGAGGAAGCGAGCTTGAAGATTGCAGTCGATGCTATGGGAGGCGACTATGCGCCGCGCGAGATTGTCTTTGGTGCAGTGCGCGCCGCGAGAAAGTTTGATTGCGAGATCGTTCTCGTCGGCGACGAAGAAAAGATACGCCATGTGCTTTCGCGGGAAAAGGATTGGAAGAAGCTACCCATCACGATTCGCCCGACAACGCAGGTCATCGAGATGGGGGAGCATCCGGCGGATGCCGTCCGTCAGAAAAAGGATTCTTCCATCGTCGTCGCGACGCGCATGGTGAAGGACGGCGAATGTGATGCGGTTCTCTCCGCAGGCTCGACGGGCGCGGCAGTAACGGCGGCGCAGCTCATCTTAAAGCGCATCAAAGGCATTGGGCGTCCGACGATTGCAACGCCGATGCCAACACCGAAAAGTTTGACACTGCTCCTGGATTCTGGGGCAAATGTTGATTCGAAGCCTGAACATCTCGTACAGAGTGCCCTAATGGGTTCGATCTACGCCGAGTACGTCTACGGCAGGAAGAATCCGCGCGTCGGACTTCTCAATATCGGTGAGGAGGAAACGAAGGGAAACGAACAGGCAAAAGCGACATATGCGCTGCTCAAGCAGATGCACACGATCAACTTCTGCGGCAATGCAGAAGGGCGCGATGTGCCGAAGGGAAACTTCGATGTTGTGATTTGTGATGGATTTGTTGGCAATATTGTGTTAAAATTTGCAGAGGGACTTGCAAAGACACTCGTCAAGCTCGTGAAAGAAGCCATCGAAGAAGGCGGACTTCTGCCAAAACTCGGCGCATTCCTCATTTTGCCGACATTGAAAAAGCTCGGCAAGAGACTGGATGTCACAGAGTTTGGCGGCGCTCCGCTTTTAGGTGTCAACGGCTGCTGCATCATTTGCCACGGTTCGTCTAATGCGAAATCCATCTGCAGTGCAATCGGCGTGGCAAATGACTATGTAAAAGGTGATGTCTTGACGCATATCCGCGATACGCTGCTGCAAGAGGAAAAACTCACGAATGAACAGGATGGTGAGAATGTATAAAGCGGGAATCTTAGGCACGGGTTTTTATGTACCGGAGAATATTCTCACGAATGAGGAACTTGCCGGGCGCATGGATACGAGTGATGAATGGATTCGGACGCGAACAGGCATAAGGCAACGCCGAATCGCACCGAAGGACATGGCAACGTCGGATCTTGCGGTACGGGCGGGCAAGCGTGCGCTCTGTGATGCGGGTATTGCACCGGAAGATATAGACCTCGTCATCTGTGCGACGCTCACGCCGGATACTATCATTCCAGCAACAGCCTGTCGCGTGGCGGATGCCTTAGGCACAGAGCATGCGGCGGCATTCGATTTATCGGCTGCCTGCTCGGGCTTTGTCTATGGTACGTCGGTTGCTTCGGCCTTTGTCGAGCAGGGAATTTATAAGCACGTTCTTGTCATCGGTGCCGAGACCTTGAGCCGCGTCATCGACTGGGAGGATCGCACGACCTGCGTGCTCTTTGGTGACGGAGCAGGGGCTGCCGTCATCGGTGCCGTAGAAGAAGGCTACGGTTTTCTGGGGTTTGATCTAGGCAGTGATGGCGCAGGCGGTGACGCACTTATCATTCCGGCAAGCGGCAGCAAGATGCCGCTCACGCCAAAAAATATTGCAGAGCGCCAGCAATACGTTAAGATGGACGGAAAAGCGGTCTTCCGCTTTGCTGTCAAGGTTCTTGGCAAGACCGTTGAAACATCGCTGAAAAAAGCATCTCTTGCGCCGGATGCTGTCGATTATCTCGTACCGCATCAGGCGAATATCCGCATCATTGATTCTGCGCGGCATCGGTTGGGGATTCCCGAGAAAAAAGTCATTATCAACATTCAAAAATACGGCAATATGTCAGCGGCATCGATTCCTGTTGCGCTCGCAGAAGCTGCGCAGCAGGGCACTTTTAAAAAAGGCGATATTGTGGCGCTTTCCGGGTTTGGCGCCGGTCTTACATGGGGTTCTTGCATACTGAAGTGGTTTAAGGAGGACAAATCCTGATGTTTGAAAACAATCCAATCTGTAAAATGCTCGGTATCGAGTACCCGATCTTTCAGGGCGGTATGGCGTGGATCGGCACGGCGGAACTGGCCTCTGCCGTCTCCAATGCCGGCGGTCTTGGCATCATTGGTGCTGGGCATATGCCTCCCGATGTGCTGCGTGCAGAAATCCAAAAGTGCAAGGGCTGGACAAAGAAGCCATTTGGCGTCAACATCATGCTCATGAGCCCCTTTGTCAAAGAGGTCATGCAGGTCGTTCTTGAAGAGCGCGTTTCCGTTATCACAACGGGCGCGGGTAATCCTGGCGAATATGTGCCGGCGCTGAAGGAGATTGGATCGAAAGTCATTCCTGTTGTCGCTTCCGTTGCACTTGCCAAGCGCCTGGTACGCGGCGGTGTCGATGCGCTTATCGCAGAGGGTACAGAGTCAGGCGGTCATATCGGTGAAATCACGACGATGGCTCTCGTGCCGCAGGTTGTCGATGCTGTGGACGTCCCTGTCATCGCAGCGGGCGGCATTGCGGATTCGCGCGGTATGGCGGCGGCTTTTGCCCTCGGTGCAAAGGCTGTGCAGATGGGGTCCCGCTTTGTGGTCAGTGAGGAGTGCATCGCGCATCCGAACTATAAAGAGATGGTTCTTAAGGCAAAGGATCGTTCGACAGTCGTCACGGGGCGTTCGCTCGGGCATCCCGCGCGCGTCATCCACAACAAGCTTACGCGCAAGTATGAGGAAATGGAAGCGGCAGGCGCTTCAAAGGAAGCGCTGGAAGAGTTGGGCGTAGGCTCACTTCACCGTGCGACGCACGATGGCGATGTACAGAATGGCTCTGTCATGATCGGGGAGATCTCCGGCATGCTCAGCGATATCAAGCCAGTTAAGAAAATCATCGAGGATATCGTCGCGGGTCTTCCCTCTGTCATACATGCAGAAGAGGGTGTATTGAAGTAAAGATAGCGGAATCTATTTCGTTTTGACAGATAGAACTGAATAACGTAGTTCCTTACGAAGAAGGGGAGGTTTTTGATGAGCAAGCTGGCATTCGTATTCCCAGGGCAAGGTGCGCAGACCGTTGGCATGGGCAAGGCATTTTACGAGAAATATGACGTGGCGAAGAAGCTTTTTCAAGAAGCAGACGAGGCTCTCGGTTACTCTATCATGAAGATGTGTTTTGAGGGACCGGCGGAGGATTTGCAGCTGACGGCAAATACGCAGCCTGCAATCCTGACGATAAGCGTCATTGCAGCCGAAGTTTTGAAAGAGCACGGCGTAGAGCCTGAAGTTGCAGGCGGACATAGCCTCGGTGAGTACGCTGCCCTCGTTTCCGCTGGGGTTCTGCGTTTTTCTGATGCCGTCCTCCTCGTTCATAAGCGCGGTACCTTCATGCAGGAAGCCGTTCCTGTTGGGCAGGGCGGTATGGCGGCAATCATCGGCGTTGATGATGCGACGATCGTCTCTCTTTGTGCACAGGCATCTGCTGTCGGCGCCGTACAGGCTGTTAATTTCAACTGCCCGGGACAGACCGTTATCGCAGGCACGACGAAAGGCGTTGAAAAGGCGGTTGAACTCTTGAAAGAAGCCGGTGCAAAAAAAGCCGTCATCCTTCCTGTTTCTGCACCGTTCCATTCGACGTTGATGAAGCCGGCAGCGGAAAAGCTCGCGGCAGAGCTCGATAAGGTTGATATCTGCGATGCGAAATTCCCCGTCGTTGCAAACTACACGGGAAAGCTCGAGGAAAAAGCCG
>CAUVCH010000015.1:0-11719 GCA_963550265.1 uncultured Mitsuokella sp.
TGACACGGGCCGATCTCGGTCTCGGGACATTTTACAATTACTTTCAGTCCAAGGAAGACATCTTGATGAGTCTCCTTTCGTCTTTCATTCACGACGTCGAAGAGGATATGCAGGCGCTGCGGCGTGAGGGAAAGCCAGCAACGGAGCTCATCGCGTCCATCACAGCGATTTCTGCACGCTTTTTAGACAAGAACCGCTTTCTTCTGCCGCTCTTTCTTGCGGCATCGGATCAGTCTGGGATGCCGGAGGAGAAACGTGACAAGCATATCAAGTCGCCGCGCTTTAAACCGATCTTTGCGGACATTCTTCGCGAGGGACAGGATAAAGGCGAGATTCGAACGGACGTCCCGGTGCTCATTATTGCGGAGATGTTTCATTCACTCTATCAAGCGGCGGCATTCAGTGAACTCGACATTCCGTTTGAGGAAAATGTCGCGTTTAAGACGCGCTTGCTTCTCGACGGCATCAAGGTGCAGCGATAGGATGGAAATAAGGAAAGAAGGACTTGAGCTAGGGTTTCTTCTTCGTTTATCGATAAGGATATAGGTTTTACAATATCGCGGGGATGTTCGCGATATTTCTAGGAGAGCAATGAAGAATGATTAGTGTTACAAAACTCTTATTTGCGCGTGAATACTTTGGTGACCGCCTGCGTTACACAAAAAATGCACATGCGATGAAAAATGGTGCAGCGGAAGGTATGGGTCCAGTCGTCGTCTGGAATTCGACGAAGACATGCAATTTGAAGTGTATGCACTGCTATATGGGATCGGATGCGAAAAAGTATAACGATGAGCTGACGACAGAAGAGGCTATGCAGTTCATCGATGACCTTGCGGATTTCCATGTGCCAGTGCTGCTCTTTTCGGGCGGTGAGCCGCTGATCCGTCCGGATTTCTTTACGCTCGCCGCATATGCGCAGAAAAAAGGCGTGCGCCCGACGCTTTCGACGAACGGAACGCTGATCACGCGCGAAGTTGCACAGAAGATTAAGGACATTGGTGTCGGTTATGTCGGCATCTCGCTCGATGGACTGAAGGATGTCAACGATAAGTTTCGCGGCGTCGAAGGCGCGTATGAAAAGGCGATGGCAGGCATCGAGAACTGCGTTGCCGTCGGGCAGCGTGTCGGGCTTCGCTTTACGATCAACCACCACAACATTCAGGAACTCGACAGAATTTTTGACTTCATCGAAGCGGAAAACATCAACCGTGTCTGCTTCTACCACCTCGTTTACTCCGGACGCGGTGAGCAGATGATGGATCAAGATGTCACGGCGGAAGAATCCCGCCATGCACTCGACACAATTGTCCGCCGCACGAAGGATTTTGAAGCACGCGGGCTTGAGAAGGAAATCCTCACGGTCGACAATCACTGCGATGCCATCTATATGTATTTGAAGGAAAAGGAAGCGGGCAATGATGTGCTTGCCGATCAGATTTTGAAGTACGTCCGCAGGAATGGCGGCAATCGCTCCGGCATCGCTTTCTCTGAGGTTGACCCCTTCGGCTATGTACATCCCGACCAGTTTACACAGCATCATATCTTTGGCAACGTCCGTGAAAGGAAGTTTGGCGACATTTGGACGGATGTCAAGCACCATCCGATTCTTGCCGGACTGAAGGATCGAAAGCCGCTCCTCAAAGGACGCTGCGCAGCGTGCAAGTGGCTGGATAACTGCAACGGCAACTTCCGCACGCGCGCTGAGGCGAGGACGGGTGATTTTTGGGCATCGGACCCGAGCTGCTATCTGACGGATGAGGAAATCGGGCTGACGGAGGGCTGAATGTGAATATTATATCTTGGAATACGACGAATGCCTGCAATATGTACTGTGCCCATTGCTACCGCGATGCCGGCTGTAAGGCGGCCGAAGAGCTCTCGACAGAGGAGGGGAAAAAACTTCTTGATGAAATTGCACGCGCGGGTTTTAAGATTATGATTTTTTCGGGCGGCGAGCCGCTGATGCGTCCGGACATCTTCGACCTCGTACGCCATGCACGGAGCCGTGGGCTCATCCCCGTCTTTGGCACGAACGGCACCTTGATTACGAAGGAAGTCGCACAAAAGCTTAAGGATGCCGGCGCGATGGCAATGGGAATTTCACTCGACTCGCTCGACCGTGAAAAACACGACAAATTCCGCAGCTTTCCCGGCGGCTGGGATGGCGCGGTGCAGGGGATGAAGAATTGCCGTGAAGTCGGTCTGCCGTTTCAGATTCATACGACCGTCATGGACTGGAACCAGGGCGAGTTGGAAGCTCTGACGGATTTTGCCGTTGAAAGCGGCGCCCGCGCACATCATTTCTTCTTTCTCGTTCCGACGGGGCGCGCGAAGACCATTGAAGAGGAGAGCCTGCGTGCCGAGCAGTACGAAGCCGTTCTGACGCGCATCATGAAGAAGCAGGAAGAGGTAGAAATCGAACTGAAACCGACCTGCGCGCCGCAGTTTCTGCGCATCGTCGACCAGCTCGGCTATAAGAGCCGCTTCCATCGGGGGTGTCTTGCAGGACTCAGTTACTGTATCATCAGTCCAAAGGGCAAGGTACAGCCCTGTGCTTATCTCAAGATGGAAATCGGTGATGTCCGCAAGACGCCGTTTGATGAGATCTGGAAGAACAGCGACGTGCTAGAAAAGCTCCGTACGCTAGAATACAGCGGCGGCTGCGGCACTTGTCAGTATAAGGGAGCATGCGGCGGCTGCCGTGCCCGTGCTGCCTGCTATCATGGCGGCGATTATATGAGCGAAGAACCGTGGTGTCTCTACCACGGCCGCCGCGGAGAATAATCAATGGAAAAAGACGATATCCTAATCTCAAGGATATCGTCTTTGTATACAAAAAAGCCTCAAAGAAGCGAGGCAATGATGAAGTGGTGCGCTCGGGCAGAGTCGAACTGCCGCTTTCGGCTCCGGAGGCCAACGTCCTATCCACTGGACTACGAGCGCGCATAGGCATTATACCACGAAGGACGGGGTATTTGTCAAATGTTTCTTTTTTCTAAATAGGAGGATCGCATGGCAGCTGTACCGAAGCTCAATACAATGCAGTTTAAGGAGGAGCGCCCCTTTAAGGTCGTCGCACCGTTTGCGCCCATGGGCGATCAGCCGAAGGCGATCGAAGATCTGGCGGGCGGCATGCAGGCGGGCATGACAGCGCAGGTTCTTCTCGGTGCGACGGGCACGGGCAAGACCTATACGATTGCTAAAACCATCGAAAGGGTTCAGAAACCAACGCTCGTCATCGCACACAATAAGACGCTTGCTGCACAGCTTGCGAGTGAGTTCAAGCAGTTCTTTCCCGAAAATTATGTCGGTTACTTTGTCAGCTACTATGACTATTACCAGCCGGAAGCCTACATCGCACAGACGGATACCTATATCGAAAAGGATGCCTCCATCAACGATGAGATCGATGAGCTTCGTCACTCGGCGACCTGCTCTCTTTTCGAGCGGCGTGACTGCATCATTGTCGCTTCTGTCTCCTGTATCTACGGTCTTGGCTCGCCGGAAAGCTACCATGAGATGGTGCTGTCCCTGCATAAAGGGCAGGAAATCGACCGCGATGCCATACTGAAAAAGCTTGTCTCCATTCGCTACGAGCGCAATGACATTGCCTTTGACCGCGGCAAGTTTCGCGTGCGCGGCGATGTCATTGAAATCTACCCCGCTGGCTATAGCAGCCGCGCTGTTCGCATCGAGATGTTCGGCGACGAAATCGATCGCATCTTGGAATTTGATGTCACGACGGGAGAAATTTACGGTGAGCGCACGCACTCCATGGTTTTTCCGGCATCGCACTATGTCACGGAAAAAGAGGATATGAAGCTTGCGATGAGGGATATCGAAGAAGAACTTGCCATGCAGGAAAAGAAGTTCACGGAGGAAGGAAAGCTTTTGGAAGCCCAGCGTATTGGACAGCGCACGCGCTATGACCTCGAGATGATGCAGGAGGTGGGCTATTGCTCCGGCATCGAAAACTATTCCAGGCATCTGACGCATCGAAAGGCTGGCGATGCGCCCTATACGCTGCTTGACTACTTTCCAGAGGACTTTCTCATCGTCGTTGATGAGAGCCATGTTACGCTTCCGCAGATTCATGCGATGTATGCGGGAGATCGCAGCCGAAAGCTCTCACTGGTGGAAAACGGCTTCCGTCTGCCATCAGCATTTGACAACCGTCCGCTGACTTTTGACGAATTTGCCGCGCGCATTCATCAGATCATCTATGTTTCGGCGACGCCTGGTAAGTACGAGATGGAGCAGCAGCAGCAAATCGCGCAGCAGATCATCCGCCCAACGGGACTTCTCGACCCGGAGATTGAAGTGCGCCCGCTTGAAGGGCAGATCGATGACCTCCTCGGTGAAATCAAGTGCCGCGTTAAGCAGGACGAGCGCGTTCTCATCACAACGCTGACGAAGAAGATGGCAGAAAATCTGACGGATTATCTGAAGGAAGCGGGCGTTCGCGTTTGTTACCTGCATTCGGATATCGCAACCATTGAGCGCGCCGAGATCATTCACGACCTTCGCGCGGGTGAATTCGACGTTCTCGTCGGCATCAACCTCCTGCGCGAGGGGCTCGATATGCCGGAAGTCTCGCTGATCGCCATTTTGGATGCGGATAAAGAAGGCTTTCTTCGTTCCGATACCTCGCTCATTCAGACCATCGGGCGCGCTGCACGAAACGCAAGGGGCCATGTCATCATGTATGCGGATCACGTCACGGACTCGATGCAGCGCGCCATAGATGAGACAGAACGCCGCCGCGCGATACAGCAGGCATACAATAGGGCACATGGCATCACGCCGAAAACCATCGTCAAACCAATCAAGCCGCTCATTGAGATGACACTCGTCGCAGAGTCTAAACCGAAGTACGGTGAAAAGGGGAGAAAAAAGAAGCTCACGAAAAAACAGAAGGACAGCCTCGTGAAGTCGCTCTTAGCCGAGATGAAGGAGGCTTCACGCGCCTTGGAATTTGAGCGCGCCGCCGAGCTGCGCGATATGATTTTGGAGCTTGAAGGTGAGCTGTCGAAGGCAAAAGCATAGCTTTAGGGAAATTTTTTCTTAAGAAAGAGAAAAGCCCTTGCCAAAAGTCAAAAAATCAAATATAATATAGACACGATTAGTCAAATGGTCAAAATATTTTTTCAAGGAGATGCTCGCCGGCTGTTTGGCTGTGTTTTTATACTTTTGAAGGTGGTAAGCGTGAGTAATATCGCAGATCTGATCGAAGCATATATACTTCGCCAGCTTGCGGCAAGGCAGGACGGCAAGGTGGAGCTTCGCAGAACAGACATTGCAGACGAGATCTCTTGCGCGCCTTCCCAGATAAGCTACGTACTTTCAACCCGCTTCACACAGGATAAGGGCTTTGTCGTAGAGTCACGGCGCGGTCTGGGCGGCTTTATCCGCATCGTACAGGTGCCGATGAAGAATCTCGTCTATCAGGATATGTTGGAAAAACTTAGAGAAGATACCAAGCTTCCAACGTTTCAGTCGATGGTGCATTACCTCTTGCAGCATAGTATGATTTCAACGCGGGAAGCGGCACTTCTCATGCAGACGGCAACAGCTCTTTACGCATCGGAAAACATCGAGTCCGCAGAGCGCGTGAAGATGCTGCATGCACTCCTTCTGACGCTGGAGAAATTCTCTTAGCCGTCATCCCTGTGTGAGTGACAGCGTCCTTTATACCTTCTGTTTTTAGAAGGAAATTCGACCCTTAAGCAGGAAGTCGCTGCTCCGTATCGAAAGGAAAGGGTATGTTGATGCTTGCCGGATAGGAAAGAGGCAGGCCGTACCTTGATAGAAAGTGTGAAACCTATGCTATGTGATGCTTGTGGCCGCAACAATGCGGTCATCCATATTGTACAGGCGGGCCCGAACGGCAGGGTCGAGCGAGACCTCTGTGAAGAATGTGCCCGCAACTACAGTGAATACCTTCTGCCCTTCGGAAAGAAGGACGTCTCTGTCAACGATTTCTTAAAGGGTGTTTTCAGTGCACCGCCGGAAGTACAGCCGAAAGAAGAGCACAAGGATGGAAAGGAGCTCGTCTGTCCGAAGTGCGGCATGAGTTATGAAGATTTCCGAAAGACCGGAAAGATTGGCTGCGCTGTCTGCTACAAGACCTTTCGGCATCAGCTGCTGCCGCTTCTTCGCCGTATTCACGGGGCGAGCACCCACAGCGGAAAGATTCCGCATCGCTCGGGCAGCAAACTCGAGCTTAAACAGCGCGTTGAGCGCCTTCGCGAAGACCTGAAGCAGGCCGTAGTGCAGGAAGAATACGAGAAAGCAGCAGAACTGCGCGATGATATTCGCGCACTGGAAGCGGAGATGGAAGAGAAGGGAAGTGAAAGTGATGTCGCTAAGTGATCTCCTTCAGGAAAGCACAATTCCGTGGCTGTCCGATGCGAAGAAGGCGGACGATGTCGTCCTTGGCACGCGCGTGCGCCTTGCGCGGAACTTTCGAGACTTTGCCTTTCCGAACCGCGCGAATTTAAATCAACTTGCAGAGACGCGGCTGATGTTTGAAAAAATCCTGCCGGAGGTGGGAAGAGAACTGCATACGGCATTCGACCTTGCCGATATGGAGAAGCTGACACCGCTGCAGCGAAATGTGCTTGTGGAAAAGCAGTTTATCAGCGTAAATCTGACGCTGAGTCCACAGCATCGCGTCGCCTTCATCTCAGAGAATCGGAATTTAGTCGTCCTCGTCAATGAAGACGATCATCTTCGCATTCAATGCATGGCGCCGGGGCTGGATCTTGCTGCACCGTATGAGCTCGCATCGAAGTTCGACGATCTCGTCGAGGCAAAGCTTGACATCGCCTTTGATGAGAAGATGGGCTACCTTACGAGCTGCCCGACGAACCTCGGCACAGGGCTTCGCGCTTCGGTGATCCTCCATCTGCCAGGACTTGTCTTCACGAAAAACATTCAGAACATCATGAATATCTCGCCGCAGCTCGGCCTTGCCATTCGCCCGATTTACGGGGACAACAAGGGGAGTTTCAGCAATCTCTTCTTGCTTTCGAATCAGATGACGCTCGGCTTCAGTGAATCGGAGCTCCTTGCAAATCTGAAGACCGCGACGGAAGAGATCGTCACGCATGAGCAGCAGGCGCGGAAGGCACTCCTTCTCTACATGAAGGATCGTTTGGAAGACGATGTCTACCGCTCTTACGGAACGCTGCGCTACGCACGCATTCTGTCGGAAAAGGAGACGTTGGAGCTCCTGTCAAAGATTCGCCTTGGCAGCGATCTTGGGATGCTCGATGAATTGACAGAATGCGATTTTTCCGAAATTCTTGTGCGGAGTGGAGAGGGCTTTTTGCTCAATCTTGCCGAAAACGAGAATTTATCACAAAATGAAATCGACCGTCTGCGTGCCAACAAGGTGCGGGAGATCCTCCTTCGCCACGAAGAGGCGCGGAAGACGGCTCAAATAGAGGAAGAACGATGAGCAATCGAAAACATTTTTCTGAGCATGCACAGCATGCGATGCAGTTTGCAGAGAGTGCAGCGCGCGAGCTTGGCAGTGACTATATTGGTACAGAACACGTTCTGATGGGGCTCGCTCACGAAGTTGGGAGTACCGCAGAAAAGATGCTTGCGGCGCATGAGGCGCCGTATGCCGCCATCTTAAATGCCGTGCAGCGGATGATCGGCGGTATGCCGCTCTATCCATCGGATCATCCGCACTACACGCCGCGCGTCAAGCGCGTACTGCAAGGCGCCTATGAAGAAGCACAGTTTCAAAACTCCGACACGATTGGAACGGAACATTTACTCATTGCCCTCCTTCGTGAGACCGAGGGTGCAGCAGCGGATATTTTAGCATCGCTTGGCATCGACGGCGATGCCTTCTTTGATGAGGTTTCGGGTGCGTATCCGGGGAATGGCGAAGGTGATGGCGCGGAAGATGGCGATATCAGCGGCAAAAGGCGCCAGCGTTCCCGTGGAAATCGTCCGAAAGGTACGGGTTATATCGCCAAGTTTAGCAGAGACCTTACAGAGCTTGCCAAGTCTGGCGGCATGGATCCCGTCATTGGGAGGGAGACGGAGATCGCGCGCGTTATCCAGATTCTCGCACGCCGCACGAAGAACAATCCGATCCTCCTAGGCGAGCCGGGTGTCGGTAAGACCGCCATTGCAGAAGGGCTTGCCGAGCGCATTGCTGAAGGCAGCGTCCCCTATATGCTGCAAAATAAGCGTGTCGTAACACTCTCGCTCGCATCTCTCGTCGCCGGTGCCAAGTACCGCGGTGAGTTTGAAGAGCGTATGAAGAATGTTATCGAGGAGGTCACGCAGGCAAAGGACATTATTCTTTTCATCGATGAGATCCATACGCTGATTGGCGCGGGATCCGGCGAAGGCTCGCTCGACGCTGCCAATATCTTGAAGCCGGCACTTTCGCGCGGCGAAGTTCAGATCATCGGTGCGACGACGCTGGACGAATACAAGAAGTATCTGGAAAAGGATGCTGCACTTTCCCGCCGTTTTCAGACCATTCTCGTTGAAGAGCCGAAGGAAGAGGAGGCAAAGCGCATTCTCGAAGGGCTTCGTGGGAAATATGAGGCGTTCCACAAGGCGAAGATTCTAGACAGCGCGCTGGATGCTGCGGTCAAACTTTCACATCGCTATATCACCGATCGCTTCCTGCCCGACAAATCCATCGATCTCATGGATGAAGCGGCTTCCAAGGTTCGCATGCGCCGCGTTGCACAGCCTGAGAAGATGAAGAAGGTGCAAGCAGAAATCAATGCCATCCGCGAGGCGAAGGATAAGGCGGTTGCCGCGCAGGATTTTGAGCGTGCGGCAGCACTTCGCGACGATGAGAAACAGGCGGAAGGCCGTTTGCAGGCTGCCAAGGAAGAATGGGAGAAGCGCGGTGAGAGCCGCATCATCGTCACCGAAGACGATATCGCGGACGTCGTCTCGCAGTGGACGGGAATTCCCGTTCGACAGATTGCGGCGAAGGAATCTCAGCGGCTTCTCCATATGGAAAAACTGCTGGGAAAGCGCGTCATTGGGCAGGATGCCGGCGTCAAAGCTGTCGCAAAGGCCGTCCGCCGCGCGCGTGCAGGACTGAAGGATCCGAAGCGTCCGATCGGTTCTTTCCTCTTTCTCGGGCCTACAGGCGTCGGCAAGACCGAGCTGGCAAAGACGCTTTCAAAAACGCTCTTCGGCACGGAGGATGCCATCATCCGTTTCGACATGAGTGAGTATCTGGAAAAGTATGCCGTCTCCCGTATGGTCGGCGCACCTCCGGGCTATGTCGGCTACGAAGAAGGCGGGCAGCTGACAGATGCTGTCCGAAAGAAGCCGTACTCCATCATTCTCCTCGACGAAATTGAAAAGGCACATCCCGATGTCTTTAACATCCTCCTGCAGGTGCTGGACGACGGTCGCTTGACCGACGGCAAGGGGCGCACGGTGGATTTTCGCAACACCGTCATCATCATGACGAGCAATGCAGGCTCGAATCTCCTCAAAAAGGAAAAGAGTGCAATGGGCTTTGCGACGAGTACAGCGGATGCCAAAAAAGAAGCGCAGTCTGAAAAGGAAAAGGCGCGGGCGCGCGTCCTTGCTGCTGTCAAGAAGATCTTTAAGCCTGAATTCCTCAACCGCGTTGATGAACTCGTCGTCTTTGATCCATTGGATCGCGAATCCCTTGGCAAGATCGTCGACATTCTCTTGGGCGAACTCAAGGAACGCCTGGCAGAAAAGAGCATTCGTCTTGAAGTCACACCTGCGGCGAAGGATACGATCGTTACCAAGGGGACGGACTTCAAGTTTGGTGCACGCCCGCTGAAGCGTGCTATTCAGAAGCAGATTGAAGATTCGGTTGCGGAGCGGCTGCTGGCAAAAGAATTCGTCACAGGCGATACGATTCAGGTTCGGAAGGCGGACGGCAGGCTGATCTTTGTCAAAAAGGATGCGCCGAAGGAAAAGGTCAGAAAAGTGACGAATGCGCGATAAGCTCGCATCCGGCAGTTTTTTCCGAAACGTGCTGAACTTTTTTGCAAATTTTTCATGGTCGCTTGTCTGGCTTGGAAAATGGTCGATCCGTTTGCTGAAGGGATTGTTTCGGCGGCTTTGAATATATAAATAAAGGCAGCGGGAAGGAATCGTTGTGGCAAAGAAGAAGAAAACCATGTACGTATGCCAAGCATGTGGTTACGATACGGTGAAGTGGATCGGAAAATGTCCGGGCTGCGGTGCGTGGAATACAATGGTCGAAGAAGTCGTGACGCCGGAAGTAAAGGGCGGTATTGCTCTTGGACTGAGCAGCGGTGAGAAACCGAAGCCGATCGGCGAGGTGACAGTAAGGGATTTGCCGCGTTTTTCGACGATGTCCGGCGAACTCGACCGCGTCCTTGGTGGCGGCGTCGTTCCGGGTTCTATGGTGCTTATCGTCGGCGATCCGGGCGTCGGCAAGTCAAGTCTGACACTTCGCGTCTCGGCAGATGTCGCAAGGGGTGGCAGGCGCAGTCTTTATGTGACGGGGGAGGAGAGCACGCGTCAGATTCGCATGCGTGCCGACCGTTTGCATGCGATCGCCGACACGCTCTATGTCGTCAGTGAGACCAACCTCGAAAAGATTGAAACGCACATTGAAAACGTCAAGCCCGACCTCCTCATCATCGATTCGATTCAGACCCTCCTTCGACCGGATATCCAGAGCGCGCCGGGCAGTGTCTCCCAGGTGCGGGAATGTTCCGTTGAACTTCTTCGCATAGCAAAGACGAATGGCATCGCCGCTTTTGTCATTGGTCATGTCACGAAGGACGGCACGCTTGCAGGTCCGCGTGTGCTCGAGCATATCGTCGATACTGTGCTCTATTTCGAGGGCGAGCGAAATGCCGAATACCGCCTTCTTCGTGCGGTGAAAAATCGCTTCGGCAGCACGAATGAAATCGGGCTTTTCGAGATGCGCGACAGCGGGCTGGTCGATGTTCCCGATGCGTCGAAACTCTTTCTTTCGGATCGTGCGCAAGATTCGGGCGCTGTCATCATCCCGACTGTCGAGGGCACGCGGCCGCTCCTCGTCGAACTGCAGGCTCTTGTCGCCCAGACGCCTTACACACCCCCAAGGCGCACGGCGGACAGCGTTGATATCAAGCGCATACAGCTTCTGCTCGCCGTGCTCGAAAAGCGCGTTCATCTCGCAAGTATCGGTGCCTGTGACGTCTACATTAAGGTTGCAGGCAGCATCCACATCGATGAGCCTGCCGCCGATCTCGGCATTTGCGTCGCCATGGCATCGAGTTTTGCTGGCCGTCTCATTCGCCCCAAGACGATCATCTTTGGAGAAGTAGGTCTGTCGGGAGAAGTCCGTGCTGTCGGTCAGGCAGAGGCAAGGCTCTTGGAAGCAAGGCGCCTTGGCTTCACGGATGCCGTTCTTCCGCTGAAGAATGCGCGGCAGATCAAGGATGACAGGAGCGGCATGCAGCTGCACGGCACCGAAACCATCGGTGAAGCGCTGCGTCTCGCCATGCCGAAAGCGTAGAAAAACAAGGATCCCGTGCTTTTTCTTCCGTATGGCTAGAAATTTTGATGCGCTGTGCTATAATGTAAATGATGAGAAGGGGTTTTAGGGCATTTGTCGGAATGAATAACTGCCTTGAAATATATCTCTTTAAAATACGAGCGATATGGGAATACCCGTTTTGCCGTAAAGATGAGCTCGCCTTTGGCGGCTCGTTGATTTTTT